>DATBHW010000067.1 GCA_036557285.1 Ktedonobacterales bacterium | reverse complement strand
CCGTAGAAGCGGCGACGGCCTACTGGAACCAACATCGCCATCCCTTCTACTGGGGGCGTCGAAGGCGGCATCGACCCCACCGGCAACCGGGCGTAGCCTTGGTCCCGGTAATCTCATAGACTTGCCGGATGGACCACTAAGTTCGTTTAGAAGTGATGAAAAGACCGGTAGAAAAAGGAGAGGATATTATAGAGGATGGCTGTCACGACGAAGGCTCCGCTATAGAAAGCCGCTGCGAAGCGCAAACCCATCCAAAGCGCCGCGGCCTTTTTTCGATGATCCTATGCGACTTGACAGAGGTAGCACACCTGTTCTATAATGAGGGATGCGTTTTAAGGGGCGCGTAGCAGACAACAAAGCGAGGTACGCCGGAATGCCGCAAGAAAATATCATGGTGCGCGGGGCGCGCGAGCATAACTTGAAGAATATTGATGTGATGATTCCGCGCGATAAGTTGGTGGTGATTACAGGTCTTTCCGGCTCAGGCAAGAGCAGCCTGGCGTTTGATACGATCTTTGCTGAGGGGCAGCGGCGCTATCTTGAGTCGCTTTCGGCCTATGCCCGCAACTTTGTGGGCCAGATGGAAAAGCCAGATGTCGATCATATTGATGGCTTGTCTCCGGCCATCTCAATTGACCAGAAAAGCACCTCGCATAACCCGCGTTCAACCGTCGGCACCGTAACAGAGATTTATGATTATCTGCGCCTGCTCTATGCGCGGGCGGGGCATCCGCACTGCCCAAACTGTGGGCGCGAGGTCAGTCAGCAAACGCCTCAGCAGATGGTGGACGCCATTCTGGAACTGCCCGAAGGCACGCGGCTGATGCTGCTGGCCCCCCTGGTGCGCAGCCGCAAAGGCGAATATCGCCAGTTGTTCGAGGATTTGCGCAAGTCCGGCTATGTGCGCGTGCGCGTCAATGGGCAAATCCGGGATGTCAACGAAGAGATTGAACTGGACCGCTACAAACAGCATACCATCGAGGTTGTGGTTGATCGCCTGATCGTGCGCCACGCCTCCTCGGCTGAGCGCGACGAGGGCGGGGCGAGCGATGCCGCCGAAGAAGCCGCCGACGAGGAATCCAATCTGCGCTTTGTGGCCGAGCGCCGCAGCCTCTATGATGTGCGGGCGCTTGAAGCGATGGATGCGCCCGACGAGCCGGAGCAAGCGGCACCGGCGGCGCGCCGAACAGGAGCGAAGCGCGATGTGTCGTTCCGCCAGCGGGTAGCCGATTCGGTGGAGACGGCGCTCAAGCAGGGGAATGGGACGCTGCTGGTCTCGGTGATTGATGGCGAGGAGCGGCTGTACTCTGAGAAGTTCGCCTGCGTCTACTGCGGCATCAGCATTGATGAGATTGCGCCGCGTACCTTCAGCTTTAACAGCCCACATGGCGCCTGTCCCGAATGCACCGGCCTGGGTACCAAGCAGGAGATGGATGAGGAACTGGTCGTCACCAATCCGAATCTGAGTGTGGCCGAAGGGGCGATTCTCCCCTGGAGCAAGTTCGGCAGCACCAGCAACTGGTATTCTTCGCAGCTTGAGGCGATGGCGCAGCACTATGGTTTTCAACTGAATACGCCCTGGAAGAAGCTGGACCCCGAACACCGCAAGCTGATTCTACATGGCACAAGCGAAGAAGTGACCTTCACCTATGAGAATCGGCAGGGCCAGCGCCGTTCGCATCGGCGCGTTTTTGAGGGTGTCATGCCCAATCTGGAGCGGCGCTTCCGCGAATCGTCCTCAGAGTCAATGCGCGAAGAGATTAGCCAGTATATGTCTGACCGTCCCTGTCCAATCTGCAAGGGGGCGCGGCTGAAGCCTGCCGCGCTGGCGGTGACGGTGGGCGGCTATAGCGTGGTGGAAGTCTGCCAGCTACCGATCAATCAGGCGCTTCAGTTCTTTCTGGAACTGGAGGGCAGCGATCAGGAGGCGGCGCTCCGAGCCGCGCAAAGCAAATGGAGCGCCGGAGAAGAGAGCAGGAGCAATGGACATCGCGCCGGGGCCGCCGATGGCGCGGCCCCGCTGGGCCAGGAAAGCGAGCCAGGGCAGAACGGCGCGAACGGGAACGGCAAAGGGCTGCCAGCCCATCCAACGCCGTTATCCGAGCGCGAGCGCATCATCGGGCGGCAAATCCTGAAAGAGATCAAGGCACGGCTCGGCTTCCTGGTGGATGTGGGCCTGGATTACCTGACGCTCTGGCGTTCGGCTACGACCCTTTCTGGCGGCGAGGCGCAGCGTATTCGCCTGGCGACGCAGATCGGGTCAAGCCTGATGGGCGTCCTCTATATTCTCGATGAGCCGAGCATCGGCCTGCACCAGCGCGACAATGCCCGGCTGATTCGCACACTCATGCGTTTACGTGACCTGGGCAATACGCTGCTGGTGGTCGAGCATGATGAAGAGATGATGCGCTCAGCCGATTATATTATTGACATTGGCCCTGGCGCGGGCGAGCATGGCGGGCATGTGGTCGCGGCTGGACCCATCAAGACGATTATGGCGGCCCCTGATTCGATTACCGGCCAGTATCTTTCCGGCCAGAAGCAAATCGAAACCCCCCGCCAGCGGCGCGAGGGCAACGGCAAAGACCTGGTGATTCGTGGCGCGCGCGAGAATAATCTGCGGCGCATTGATGTGACGGTTCCGCTGGGCAAGTTTGTGGCGATTACCGGCGTCTCTGGCTCGGGCAAAAGCTCGTTGATTAACGAGATTTTGTACAAGCGTCTGGCCCAGCATATCTATCGCGCCCACGACAAGCCAGGAGCGCATGACGACATCGAAGGCATTGAACAGCTTGATAAGGTGATTAACATTGATCAGTCGCCGATTGGCCGGACACCGCGCTCCAATCCGGCAACCTATACCGGCGCGTTCACCTCGATTCGTGACATCTTCGCCCAGGTACCGGAGGCGCGCGCGCGTGGGTATCAGGCGGGCCGTTTTTCCTTTAACATCAAGGGCGGGCGCTGTGAGGCGTGCCAGGGCGGCGGCATCATCCAGATTGAAATGCAGTTTCTGCCTGATGTATACGTGGCCTGCGAGGTCTGCAAGGGGCGGCGCTATAACCGCGAGACGCTGGAGATTCACTACAAGGGCAAGACCATCTCGGAAGTGCTGGATATGACTGTCGAAGAGGCGCTGCGCTTCTTCGAGCATATCCCCTCGATCTATAACAAGATGGCAACTCTGAACGACGTGGGCCTGGGCTACATCCATCTAGGCCAGCCCGCCACCACGCTCTCTGGTGGCGAGGCGCAGCGTATCAAGCTGGCAACGGAACTGTCGCGGCGCGCGACGGGCCGCACGCTCTACATTCTAGATGAACCAACCACCGGCCTGCACTTTGCTGATGTCTCGCGGCTGCTGGATGTCTTGCAGCGGCTGGTTGATCTCGGCAATTCAGTCGTGGTCATCGAGCATAACCTGGATGTCATCAAGAACGCCGACTGGATTATAGACCTGGGGCCGGAGGGGGGCAACGGCGGCGGTCTGGTGATCGCCGAGGGGGCGCCAGAAGATGTGGCGCAGATGGGCCAATCTTTCACCGGCCAGTTCTTGACGCATGTGCTGGCTACCGTTGCAGGCGCTCGATAATTTGCTTGAGGCGGCGGGTCTCGCTCTCGTACTCCTGGCGCATGCGCCCTAGCTCGAAGTCCATCTCGGCCTGCATCTGCTCCATACGGTCACGCATATGCAGGATCGCTTCCACACCGGCCAGATTGACGCCAAGGTCTTGCATCAGCCGTCGAATGTGCAAAACGCGCTCTATATCCCGGTCAGAGAACAGACGTGGGCTATGCGGGCTGGAACCCTTGCGCGCAGGGGTAATCAGCCCTAAACGTTCATAGTGACGCAGGGTTTGTTCATGGACGTTTGCTTTCTGGGCGGCCACGCTAATGATATACCACGCGCCCTCGCCAGCTTTCTCTTCCATGTACAACCTTTCTTCGTTGCGCAGCCTGGTGTAACGTCATTTGGCCTTTTCGACATACTCCGGTACAATGGTCCCAGGGCTGGCGCGACCTAACTTCTGGCGCCTCGCCCGCGCGCCAGCTCGGCGAAAAGTTCTTTCTCGTGGGGCGTTAATCTGGTTGGCAGCATCACCCGCACGCGCGCGTAGAGGTTTCCCCGCAGGCCAGAGCGCAGGTTAGGCATACCCTTGCCGGTCAGGCGGAACTCCTGGCCGTTCTGAGTCTCTGGCGGGATCGTCAATAAAAGTCGTTTGCCATCCGGCGTCGCTACGGGAGCTTCACCACCAAGCATGGCGGTAGTCAGATCGACGGGGATTTCTGTCACCAGATCATCGCCCCTTCGCTCAAAGTTCGGGTCGGGGCGGATGCTAATCACCAGGAAGAGATCGCCACGCGGCCCGCCGCCAATGCCCGGCTGCCCTTCTCCGGCTACACGCACTCTGGAGCCGTTATCAACGCCTGGCGGAATGCGCACCTCGATATGCTTGGTGCGGGTAGTCTGGCCCTGGCCCTGGCAGGTCGGGCAGGTTTTGCCGTTGACTTCCCCAATGCCCAGGCACGTGCCACAGACTTCAGGCGATTGCACAACAAACTTGCGCGCGCCGCCGCTGTACGCTTCCTGTAAAGAGACCTCCACTGGCTGCTCGATGTTATCTCCCTGCCGTTGGCGAAGTTGATCGGCGGTTGTGGTGGTGGAGGTACGCCCGGTGCGCGAGCCAGCCCGCCCGAAAAGCGTCTCGAAAAAATCGGAGAAATGCGTCGGGTCCGTGTCAAAATCAAACGGGATACCCCCGCCCCGGCTCCCGCCCCGGCTGGTGCGCCCGAACGGTCCGGTTCCGGCAGGCGCGCCAAATTGCTCTTGCCAGTTGGGGCCAAGCGTATCGTATTTATGGCGCTTCTCAGGGTCAGAGAGGACTTCATACGCCTCGTTGATTTCTTTGAAGCGCATTTCAGCTTTTTTATCTCCAGGATTGACATCGGGATGGTGTCTGCGCGCCAGCTTGCGGAATGCTTTTTTAATCTCATCCTGGCTGGCTTTGCGCTCGACCCCAAGCACCTTATAATAGTCCTTGTACTCCATGTGAGCCTTCCTCAGCCCAAAGGTAAGCTGACCTGAGGGATTAGCCCTCGTTGCGGCTGGCGCTGACTTTGACACGGGCAGGACGGAGCATGTCCTCGCCCATCATATAGCCCTTCTGAATCTCCTCGACGACCATCCCTTCCGGCTGATCGCTGTCTTCAACGGTTTCTACCGCCTCGTGAATATGAGGGTCGAAACGCTGCCCGACGGTGGGTACAGGCGTCAGCCCTTCGGTGCGCAGGATTTCGTTTAGCTGCCACTGCACCATGCGCAGACCCTGTTGCAGACCCTCGCGGTTCATGGAATCCTGGTAATTCAGGGCGCGCTCCAGGTTATCCATCACGGCAACCACTTTCTCCAGCAGCTCTTTCTTATAGCGCTTCACCCGGTCTTCGCGCATACGCTCCTGGCGCTTGCGAAAGTTGTCCATCTCGGCAACCTGGCGAATATACTTATCCCAGTTATTCGCCGCTTCCTGCCGCGAGGTGTTGAGCGCGGTATCCATCTCGGCAACCTGGCTCTCCAATTGCGCCACGCGCTCCTGAAGTTCCTCTATGCCTGGCTGGTTTTCGGTTTCTTCTGCCTGAGTCTCTTGTTCTGCCATGATCTTTCCTCGAATTAGATTTCTCGAAATTCGCCATCAACAACATGATCCTGGCTCGGCCTCTGACGGCTGGCGCGTTCACCAGTCGGCTTGCCTGCTGGCATGTGACCGTTGCCTGTGCTGTAGATAGCCTCGCCCATCCGCTGGGCCGTCTTTTTCAAGTCCTTCGCCGCCTGGCGAATACTTTCAGACATGTTTCCTGCCTGCGTTGTACGCAAACGGGCAATCGCCTGCTCAACGTCGCTGTGTACGGCAGTCGGCAAACGATCACCCAACTCATGCAGGCTGCGCTCAACCTGGTAGATGAGCGTGTCGGCATAATTGCGTAGCTGCACGTCTTCGCGGCGGCGGCGGTCCTCCTGGGCATAGCGTTCAGCCTCGCGCACCAGCCGCTCTACCTCTTCTTTGCTCAGGTTCGTGCTGGCCGTCAGAGTGACGCGCTGCTCGTAACCAGTGGCGCGGTCACGCGCGGAGACGCTGACGATGCCATTCGCGTCAATATCAAAGGTAACTTCAATCTTGGGGACGCCGCGCGGCGCTGGGCGGATTCCTTCGAGATGGAAGCGGCCCAACGGCTTGTTGTCCTGCGCCAGATCGCGCTCGCCCTGCAAGACATGCACTTCAACCGAGGTCTGATTATCTTCAGCCGTCGAGAAGATTTCTGATTTGCGGGTGGGAATGGTGGTGTTGCGCTCGATAAGTTTGCGCATCACGCCGCCCTGCGTTTCCACCCCCAGGCTGAGGGGCGTCACATCCAGCAGCACCACGTCCTCCACCTCGCCGGTCAGCACTGCTGCCTGGATCGCCGCGCCCACCGCCACCACCTCATCGGGGTTGACGCCCTGATGGGGGTCTTTGCCGGTTAGCCTGCGCGCCAACTGGTGGATCGCTGGCATACGTGTCGCTCCACCCACCAGCACCACCTCATCAAGCTGCTGCGCGGTCAGCCTGGCGTCGGCCAGCGCGGCGCGGAAGGGGCCAGTTGTGCGATCAGTCAGATCGGCGGTGATCTCCTCAAATCTGGCGCGGCTGAGGGTCATTTCCAGGTGTTTGGGGCCGCTGGCATCAGCCGCAATAAAGGGCAGGTTAATGGTGGTCCGATAGACGGTTGAAAGCTCAATCTTGGCCTTTTCAGCCGCCTCCACTAAGCGTTGCAGCGCCTGCCGATCACGGCGCAGGTTAATACCCTGCTCTTTGAGAAATTCTTCCACCATCCAACCCACAATGCGCTGATCGTAGTCATCGCCGCCCAGGTGCGTGTCCCCGTTAGTGGATTTGACTTCGAAGACCCCATCACCAACTTCCAGAATGGAGACATCGAAGGTACCTCCGCCCAGATCCCAGACTAGAATGGTCTCGGTCTTTTTGTTTTCCAGGCCATAAGCCAGGCTGGCGGCAGTCGGCTCATTGAGGATGCGCAGCACCTCCAGGCCGGCGATTTTGCCAGCATCTTTGGTTGCCTGGCGCTGCGCGTCATTGAAATAAGCGGGTACGGTGATGACTGCTTTGGTGACAGGCTCACCCAGGTAGGTTTCCGCGTCGGCTTTGAGCTTTTGCAGGATCATTGCCGAGATTTCCTGGGGCGTATAGGGCCGCCCTCCTGCCCAGGCAACCTCACTTGTCCCCATCTTGCGTTTGATCGAACTGATCGTATGGTCGTGGTTCAGGACTGCCTGCCGCCGGGCGATCTGGCCTACCAGACGCTCGCCATCTTTGCTGAAAGCGACCACCGATGGCGTGGTGCGGCTGCCCTCGGCGTTAGGGATCACGACCGGCGTGTTGCCTTCCATGATCGCTACCACCGAGTTGGTCGTACCCAGGTCAATACCTACTACTTTTGGCATTCAGTTGTTTCCTGCACATGGGTTTTCTGGAAGAGTATCTATTGGGCGTCCAGCCTGGAAACAGGCTGGTAGAAGGAGCAGCTTCTAGTCTTCTAATGACGATAGTATACGATTTGAGTCACTTGTTGTCAATTTTTCCTGCTGCAAGTCCTATCACACCTCCTATCAAGCGTATGGGCGCACCACGAGGAGGGCTTCTTGCAGGGCGCTGTAAAAAGTTGGCTGGCCTTCCACCAGCCCTTGTGCTATGATACCTCTACCGCAAGTGGCTTTGGGTGTTTTGGAAGAGAGAGGGGCAGGTTTGCGCATGCGCTATGCGATTATCTCAGATATTCACGCCAATCAAGAAGCTCTGCAAGCCGTTCTCCAGGAATTGGCCCGCATTGTTCAGCGTTCTGGCCTGTCGTTCGATGGCCTGTGGTGCCTGGGCGATCTGGTGGGCTATGGCCCCGACCCTGCGGGCTGCGTTGATATAGTGCGCTCCCATACCGATGTGGTCATCGCGGGCAATCATGATCAGGCGGTCGCCGGGGTGCTTCCGGTAGAACGCTTCAATGACAGCGCCCAGGTCACTGCCGATTGGACCCGCGAGCGTCTCACCCAGCAGCATCTGCGCTATCTCGCCGGGCTGGCCGAGCGTTGGGTGATTGGCGCCTGCACGCTGGCGCATGGAAGTCCGCGCAATCCGGTTTGGGAATATCTGACCACAGAGGAGATCGCTACGTTGAGCTTCCCCTGTTTTTCCACCCCATTGTGTATCGTGGGCCATACCCATGTCCCCACCATTTTTCTGCAACGCGAAGAGCAAGCCCTCCCCGTTGGCAGCGCCGCCCAGCGGATAAGACGTGAGAGGCAGTCCAGTCGAAGTCCCCTGCCGGAAGATTTGCTTGGGCTGGAAACGCTGGAGCAGCTCGCGGCGGAGCAGGAAGCCTTGATCGAGGGATCGGTGGCCTCCTGTGAGATGTTTGCGCCCGGAGAGGGACAGTGGGTGCTTCCTCCTGGCTATCGAGCCATCGTGAATCCGGGCAGCGTGGGGCAGCCGCGTGACGGCGATCCCCGCGCGGCGTTCATGGTCTATGATACCGAGCGCGGCTGCGAGTTCTATCGCGTCGAATATCCGCTGGAGCAGACCCAGCGCAAAATCTGGCGTTCGGGGCTTCCGGCGCGCATGGCGCTGCGCTTGAGCTACGGCCTATAATCGAACGCTACGCCATTGGATGGGGCTGCTGGCCTTCAGGGAATCGCGGCGCTTGCGGCGTTCTGCGCGCCCCCGGCGCGTATTCTTGATACAACATATAGGCTCCGATCCCCAGCGCAACAATCGTGGCAACCAGCGCGAGCCAGAACCCCCACGAAACCCCATAAAGAGTCTGATTGAGATTGCCTCCCGCGAGGGCATTGATGGCTCCCTGGAATGAGTTGATCTGGGCCAGAAAAAGCAGTTCTAACACCAGGGCAAGTAGGGAAAGACCAGTAATCAGCATCGCCGCCAGCCGCACGCCTATCCGGTACAGCCGCAACAGCGCAGCAGTCGCTATCAGCGCCAGAGCGCAGAGCAGCACCAACCACAGGTGCGGAAAAAGCGTGAACTGCACTGTGCCGCCCAGGAGAGGTATCCCAACCGCAGTTGACCACCCTGAATGAGAAACGGTGGGGAAATTGCTGGTGATCTGCGTGGTAGAAGCTCTGATGTCGGGTGTAAAGGACCAGGGCAGGAAAAAGAAGATCACCAGCAGCGCCCCTGCGATTCCTGCCGCCTGTCCTAGCTGCGCCAGATCGCCCCAGATCTTCTGTGACCCCAGCAACGTGGCGGCTCCTGCCGCGCCAGCAGGAACTGCTGCTGGCTGCGTTTGCTGGGGATACCCCTGTGGGGCAGGCGGATAACTGCCTGGCTGAGCGGGTGGATAGCCTTCCTGCTGAGGGGGGGGATACCCTGGCGGCTGGGGAGGCGGAACATTTTGTGGTGGGCGCGGGCGCTGCCGGGTTGGCGTCTCATCTGTTGGATAGTCAGCACGGTTTGTTGGAGGTTCGTCGGGATAGAAGGCGCCTTCCTGCGCCGAGGGGTCATTGGGAGTAGGATTGTATGCCATGAGCGCACCTCCTGGTGAACATGGGGCCACTGCGTATATCAGCTGACATGTGGTGACAGCGGCAAGTCATGTGCCAGGGATGTTTGTTGATTTGCGGACTGTGATATAATAGAGGATGGCGTGGGGGCATAGCTCAGTCGGCAGAGCACTCGCCTTTTAAGCGAGGTGTCCCGGGTTCGAGTCCCGGTGCCCCTACCCTTTTTTTGCCCCTGAGCCTTTCCCTACGCTCTGCGCCTGTGATTGGCATTCGCCACAATAGCCGGTGGCGATCAAATCCAGCGAAAGCGGGGTGAAATGATAGTGCTGCTCAAGCCGCTCGCGCAAGCCTGCCAGCAGGTCATCATCGGCGTGGAGGACGCCGCCACAGCCGCGACAGAGCAGGTGATGATGCGTGCCGCTGTCGGCTGATTCATAAAAGCGATGGTCGCCCAACAGATGGACCTCGCGCACCAATCCCAGCGTCTTCAAGCGTTCCAGAGTGCGATAGACCGTTGAGAGGCTGACAAACGGATAGCGTTCTTGCACGCGCTGGCAGATAATCTCTGCGCTCAGATGCTCCTGGGCCTGCTCAATCACGTTCAGGATCATTTGACGCTGGGGAGTCAGGCGCAGCCCCTTCGGGAAGGGGCGCTTGGCCTCGCCTGGCTCGGCCATTCTCGCTCCCGTTGGTCGCTCGCGCGTCCCTCCCTGGCGGCGGAGCGTTTCGTTGCTTGTGGTGGAATGCGGCATAGCCCCTGACGAACCTCGATTTTGGCCTGTAGAATGAGATGTTTGTCTGAAGGAGACGCTCTTGCCGCATTATAACGCACTTTCGACGCGCTGCCGAAGCGCGGGGCAACACATCTATAGTTGAGAAGAATAGTTAACTTTTGCTACAATATCTTGCAACCCTGGAATGCCGTAGCAGAAAGTCGTATGATCTTTCAGGTTATGAGAAAACCAGCGCGAAAAGGATAGGTGGCTGGGAGGATGGATTTCTTGAAGAGAAAAGGCGAAAAGTGTTTATGAGCAAAGAGGTATCGCGGCGCAGCAAAAAGCGCCAGTCCCCCGATCAGTGGTCAATGCTGAGCGCATCAGCGGAATTGGAGGCTGTGCCAGAAACACATGAAGCAGCCCTGAGCAATGGGCGTGTACATGAGAACGCGCCTGGCGTCAGGGATCACGAGCCATCCGTTGATGCAGAGGCGATCAAGACGGCTGTCGTGATGATGCTCAAAGCGATTGGCGAAGACCCCACCCGCGAGGGCTTGCGCGATACGCCGCGACGTATCGCGGAGATGTACGCTGAACTCTTTGCGGGATTGAAGCACGATCCAGCGGAAGTCTTGCAGGTAAGCTTTGACGAGGGCCATTCCGAGATGGTTATCGTCAAAGACATTCCTTTCTATACCGTCTGTGAACACCATTTCTTGCCGTTTCATGGCGTAGCCCACGTCGGCTATATCCCGCGCGGGCGCGTGGTGGGCATCAGCAAACTGGCGCGCGCGGTAGAGATTCTGGCTCGCCGCCCGCAGCTTCAGGAGCGCCTGACCTCGCAGATCGCTGATACGGTGATGACGACGCTGGAGCCAAACGGAGTGGGTGTGGTGCTGGAAGGCGATCATCTCTGCATGCAAATGCGCGGCGTGAAAAAGCCAGGGAGCAAAGTGGTGACAAGCGCGATGCGCGGCGTCTTCAAGAACGTGGCGACCCGCGCCGAGTTTATGGCGCTGATCCGCGAGCATGCCCACTAGCCCATTCCCTGGATACGCGCCCCGCAGAAACTCCAGCGCCTGTGGGAACCAGACAGAAATACTGCGCTCTGTGCTATAATGCCCCTGCTTTTCGAGAGAGGACAAAAGCAGCGCGCTCAGCAATCATAAAAGAAAGAGCAGGCGCCTATGGCCCTGACAGTTGGTATTATTGGCCTGCCCCAATCGGGCAAGACCTCCCTCTTTAACGCCCTGACCAGAGCAGGCGCGCAGGTGAGTGGGTATCCCACCAGTACGGTGCAGGCGAATATGGCCGTAGTCCAGGTACCCGATGAACGCCTGGGGGTGCTGGCCGAGATCTTTCAGCCCAAGAAGGTGACGCATACGACGGTGGAGTTTGTTGATGTGGCCGGAATTGGGCAGGCCAGCGAGGTGGACAGGCGCGAAGGCTTAAGCGCCGAGTTCCTGGGGCATCTGCGCAACGCGGATGCGCTGGCCGTCGTCGTGCGCTGTTTTGATAGCCCACAATCGCCGCATCCTCTAGGCGGCGTAGACGCCGGGCGCGATCTGGCCGAACTGGATACCGAACTGGCGCTGACCGATCTGGCCGCGCTGGAGCGGCGCATCGAGCGCACCACCAAGGCGGCAAAATCGGGCGAGAAAAAATATCAGGTGGAGTTAGAGGCGCTGCGCCAGCTACAAACGGCGCTCAATGAAGGCACGATGGCGCGCGCCGTGACGCTGGCGTCGCAAGATGAGAGCCTGATACGCGAGTTGTTTCTGCTGACCATGAAACCTCAGCTCTATATCGCCAATGTGGGCGAAGAAACGCTGGGAGCTGCCGCTGATCTGCTGGCCGCGATTGCGGATGGGGAGATCGATGCCGAGGAAGCCGCGCGCCAGCACAGCGATGATTTGCGCTCGGTAGCGCAGGTAGGCGCGCGCGCGAAAGCCGAGGGGGCGCAGGCAGTGGCGGTCTCGGCACGTCTGGAGGCCGAATTGAGCGAACTGAGCGATGAGGAAGCGGCAGAATATCTGGAGGCGCTGGGGCTGCCAAAACTGGGCGCTGATCGCGTCATCCAGGCGGGCTATCGGCTGCTGAATCTGCTCTCGTTTTTGACGGCGGGCGAGCCGGAGGTGCGCGCCTGGACGATTACGCGCGGCACGAAAGCCCCCCAGGCGGCGGGTAAGATTCACTCTGACATTGAGCGCGGTTTTATTCGCGCCGAAGTGGTGCGCTATGGCGATCTGGTCGCGTGCGGGTCGTTTGCTGCCGCCCGCGAAAAGGGTTTGCTGCGCCTGGAAGGTAAAGAATATATCGTGCAGGATGGCGATGTCATCTATTTCCGGTTCAACGTATCCAAATGACGGCATCATTTTCCGACACCCCCTGTTGACAGGAAAACGAAAGGGAGTTACTATCTACATAATCCTTTCCGCTTGAATGTCAAAACAAACAATTGAAGAGCGGCGCAAAAATCTCAGCGCCCGGTGAAATAGACCAAGATAACGCAAAGTGGTAGCGGCAATCGGAGCGGGCATAAGGGGCTGCCAGGGGCGCTGACTATGCAGGGAGCGCAGGCTATCGAGAAAGGTAGTCTGCGCGTCTTCTTACCTGAGAGGCGCTCTAAGGAAAGCATCAGTTGACATGGAGGACGAGTCTGGTTGGTTGTGACTAAACCGGCGCGCCAGAGGTTTCTACTAGTAGAGAGGAGGAGGGGTGAAAAGTGCCAGGCCGCTGAGATTGCAGGCGGCCCGGCTTGCCTGTCAGTGCAAAGGCCATCCTGATCAGGCTGATGTGGATAGAAGTAAAAAAAGGGTTGAGTGTTGTTGGGAATGGATTTGTAATGTGCGATTGCGCACCGGTGGTGGGGTATCTGGCATATCTGTTGCGGTTTCTGATGCTGGTAGGGCCGGTGTTGAAGCTGCCTGAGAAAAAGCTGGATAGAGAACCCAGTGGCGGGCGTGCCGTCTCCAGATGGAGAGAATATATGCTGTACGTGATGGATCATTCAGTCCTGCCGACAATTGAAGGCTCGGCAGCAGGCGCCAGAGAAGGGAGCGTGTAGGATGCTCGTATTGCGTCGTAAAGTAGGCGAAGCGATTGTCCTGAATGGGGTGATTACCGTCTATGTGCTGGCAGTTGAGGGCGAGCGGGTGAAGCTGGGTATCAATGCGCCGCCCGATGTCGTGATTGTGCGCCAGGAGTTGCTCGATGCCGTTTCCCAGGAGAATCGCGCGGCGCGCAAGCTGGGTCAGGGCGGTGAAGGTGAGGGTGAGGCGGGCGGTGGTAAATCCGGCCAGGAACCTTCGACGGAAGGGGTCACTGGACGCCGTGACTTGCGGGCCATGCTGAACCGTGCCCTCTCGACGCCGGATGGCACGCTCCCTCCTCGCAATGGGTACTCAGCAGAGCAATCAACAGATAACCCGCGCACCCAGGGCCGCCAGCAGATTACCCTGGCTCAGCAGAGCCAATCCGAGGAGCCTGAAGAGAAAGCGCCCGACGAAGGAGAGCAAAAGCGCACCTGAAGTGTTGCGCTGTTCATAGAAGGCGAGCCTGAGCCGTATGCAGCAGCGTCGCTGCGTCTCAGGCAGTGTTTCTGCGCTCATTCAGAGGTGGCATTGCCAGGCGTGCTTCGGGGGCGCTGGCTGGTTCGGCCCCCTCTGTCTCCTGGCGAGCAGAGGAAGATGGGAAGCTGCCGCGCTGGCTGGCGATGATGCGGTAGAGATGGGCAGTGGGCGTTGACCAGAGCAGCCGAAGGCGCGGCGAGCGTTCAGCGCCGCTCCAGAGCGCGTCCTGTGCCTGGCTGTGCAGAGGTTCCAGCAGAAGGTACGAAGCGCCATAGCGGTCGGCGGCCTGAAGGATAACGGCCATACCCTGGTCAGGAAGAACGATGGCGTTCTGGCCGGTAGCAAAATAATAATCAGGTGGATCAGAAACCATCACGACGGGCAAAGCGCCTTGCAAGGCGCTTTGCCCGCTCTTCATGCCAGCACCCGCGCCAGAGACGCTGCTGGCGTCACGAGCGATGATCTTGCCAGCCTGCTGATAGGTATGATAGGTGGTGTCCCAGGTCCAGGCGTTAGAAAGAACGATGAAGATAGAAAGCACCACCGAAAGCAAAATCATAGCAGCCAGATAGACGCGGCGGCGTCCTGCCGCTCGCTGTCGGGCGAAAGGGCCAGGCCGCAGGCGGGCCAGCCAATCAATGGTCGTATCCAGGCCCAGGATAGCGCCCAGGCTGAGAAATGGCAGCAAGGGAACAAAAGAATGCAGCAGGGTGCCTCGCAGGCTGGGGAACGTGAAGACCAGCGAGAGGCCCAGGTAGAGCAAGAGCAGATACAGCAGAAACGGCAGGGCTTGCAGCGAGCGCCGCAGACGCCAGAGGCCAATAGCCACGAAGGGCGCAGGAGCGAACTCCAGAATCGCCAGGATGGCGAAGGCGTTCTGGCCCAGTGCCTGAATCTTCGAGAGCAGGATGTTGTCCCACCCCCAGGCCAGATAGCTCTGGAAAGACACGTCTTTCCCATAGCTGAAGAAGTCGTTATAGGTCGTGAGCCAGATCGTCTCGGCCCCTCCGGGTGGCAGAATGGCTCCGGCGACGATCAGGTTGCGCAGGAACCAGGGCGCCATAATCAGCAGGTAGAGGGCCAGCAGCGCCGCCAGGGAAGACCAGGGGAGCGCCGCCGGTAGCGTTTCTTTCTGTCGGAGACCCTGGCGGGCCACCCGCCAGGCGCGATAGCGCGTCGCGGCGAAGAGGAGCAGGGCGATTACCAGCAGCAGCGGAGCGTCGGGCCGCGCCAGGTGCGCCAGACCAATCCAGAGGCCAGCCAGAGCGAAGCGGCGTGGGCGGCCCTGTGCGCCCTGCCCTAAAAAGAGCAGCGCCAGCCCTGCCGTCCACGCATAGAGGCCGAAATTGTCGCTGAAGACGAAATAGAGCGGGTAATAGAAGCCAGCGCACAGGGTAAGCAGCGCCGCGCCGATGGCATAGCGGCGGCTGTGAAAGTAATCCCAGCCGATCCAATAGGCCAGCAAGGGCAGCGACCCGCTCAGCAGCACGCTGGGAATCTGGGCGACATGCCAGGAAACCCCAAACAGCAGAAAGAAAGGGACGATTATCAACGAGGCCAGCGGCATCCAGTAGAGATTGCTGGGATGGACCACATTCGCTGCCGGGGTGAGGTAGACCAGGATAAAATCCTCGCGGAAGCCATGCCCGACAGCGATATTTTTCGCTACATCGTAATAATAAGCGGCGTCAATATACCCTGGCTGATCGAAGAGCGCCGCTGTGAGCGCGCGCAGCAGCAGCCCCAGCGCGAGCAAAATCAGACAATCGCGGCGGCGCTGCTGCGCTGTAACTGGCTGCATCACCACAGGCTTTTCTGCCAGCGCCGCCTCGCTCTGACTATGCTCTGCCAACCGCTCTTTGCTCATTGCGCCGCCCCTTGTTCGTAGATGGTATATTCGCCCACGTGATAGACAGCAGGCCAGCTTTCGACCAGCGTGAGCAGCGGTTTCACCTGGGGCGCTTGATCGGGCGCAGCCAGGGCGCGCCAGAAATTATCCACAATAGCAAAGCGCGCGGCAGCGGCTGAAGGGTCGAAGGCAAAGCGATCCGTTCCCAGGCCCGCTGGATAAAAGGCGATGCCCTGGCCGCTGTAGGCGACGCTTTGCAGTGGCTCCGTCGCCAGAATACCTGTTTCGTGGCCGCTGCTGTCTTCTGGATCATCGAGCAGCCAGGCAACCTGTGGCGAACAAAGCACCACATCGCCCGCCTGGGCGTGCGCCAGGATATAGCTGGCGGCGCGCTGAGCGTCGTCGGGATGATTCGCAAGGCTGGTGTCAATGCGGGTATGCAAGCCGTTGGCGACGCCCACCGCGTCGGCGGCAATCGTAATGCCCAGCGGTGAGATCAGCGCCAGAAACAGGATCAGGGCTACGCTGAAGCGTTTCAGCTTTGCCAGCCAGCGTGGGCCAGGAGATACCCTGGCAAGCAGCGTGTCCCACCAGCCATTCAGCCAGGAATAAAGCGTCGTAATCCCTCGATCAATGGCGAGGCCCGCCCCCAGGCCAATCCAGGGGAGCAGCGGAACGCCGCTGTGGAAATAGGGGTTGAGGTCACGGACCTTGAGCACGGCGATCAACATCAGCGCCAGCGCCGCGAAGATCAGGCCGCGCAGCCGGGCATCGCGGACCAGCCAGAGGCCGATCAGGCCAAGGATGACCCAGGCATCCAGCGAGAGCAGATGCTGAAAGTTGATGATGATATTGAGCGCCTGCACAATCGGGCTGCCGCCTCCGGCGCGTGCGGCGGTGGCAGCCAGATCGCTCAGGAACGTTGCGGGCGTCGCCGCCAGCAGACTCAGCGTGGTCAACAGGGGTATGCCCAGGCCGATGCCCGCCGCCGTGAAAATATGGCGCGGACGCACACGCCAGGCGACCAGGATGGTGAGCAGCGGCAGAAACGCGCCCTCGTAATCGCTGAGGATTGCCAGCGCCCCCAGCGCCGAAGCGAGCAGCAGCCAGCGCCGGGAGCGTGTCTCCAGGTAGCGCCAGCAGGCGTAGATGCCCAGGAACGCCAGCAGCATCAACTGGCTGTAGGTATAGCCCCAGCGGGTATTCTCCAGGGCCAGCGGGGCAATCGTAAACGCCAGCGCGCCCCAGAGCGCCGGGCCAGGGCCAAACATGCGCCGCCCCAGGATCAGCAGAAACAGGGTCGTCAGCACGCTGTAAAAGACGGCCAGCGCGCGCAGCGTCAGCATGCTGTAGCCAAAGAGGCGGATAGCGACGGCCAGCGCCAGGTAAAAAAGCGGTGGATGCTGCACAAATGCGGAGGTTAATGCGAACATGCGCAGACGGCCATGCAGCAGATTCCAGGCAATATCGAGGTTGTAGCCCTCGTCACCATCCCAGCCGGGCGTCTGGGCCAGGTGGATGACATGCAGCGCGATGGAAAGCAGGAGAACAGCGGCAGCCGCGCCGACTAACCCCCAGCGTTGGAGGCGCTGTTTCTTGCGCGCCGCCGCTTCTTGATCGGTTGTTCCTTGATCGTGTTGTCCGGCTTCGGCCAGTTGAAGAGCCTGCTCGTTCACATCCACGTTCCCAATTCGGCGCATCCCAAAGACAAGAGGATGCCTTAAGAAAACATCGTGGACCAGTATAGCGGAAATGCGGAATAACCGCGCATCAATCCCCCAATAGTCCCAGCCAGCCTCTCAGAAAAAATAGGCTGCTTGACAGATGAGACAGCCCACCCGTATACTCTCCTGGGGATGAGTCAACATGAGGGGGTAGCTTGCCTGGAGCTTCAGGTATTCAGAACGGAAATGCAGGTATGCCGATGAGAGATATGCTTGCCAGCGCCGAGGCGCTCGACCTGACCTTTCCCCAAACGACTGAAGGCCAGATCGTGCTGGCCCTGACCTGGACGGCTGCGCTTGTCGTGGGAGCGGTCCTGGGCATTGCGCTCCTGATGCTCCTGGCTCGCAGACCACCGCCCGGCGATGATGGAGAAGGGCGAGCGCCCGCCTGGTTTCGCCTGTATGTCGCCGCCAACTGTATCGCACTTTTCCAGGCGATCATGGCGATAGTCTGGGTGGTGGCCCAGCGGGATAGCTTTACTCAGGCAGACCTGACGGCGCAATATACCCCCAGAGGCGTCGTGCTGGCTGCGGCGCTGGCGGGCTTGCTGGCGCTTTTCTACGATGCCTCTGGAAATGCGGCCCAGCGGCTGGCGCGCGGCCAGGCGCGGCTGCGCGGGCCATATGAAACGCCCGTTATCGGCTTGCTGGCGCCGCTGGAAGAGCGGATCTGTACGGCCTATGGCCGGATGAACGGGCGCATCTGGCTGCTGATCCCCTTCCAAATCCTGGCGGTTGCCGCTATCCTCGTAATGGTCCGGCTGGGTTGGTATCTCGACAGATGGCCGCTCATCCTGCCTTTTTTGTGCTGCTGGGGCTTTGCGATCCTGGCCTTTCTCATCGTGAATAGCGCGCTGCGCCGCCTGAACCGGCGCTCCTTGCCAACTTATTGCCAGGAACTGGCAAAGCTAGGGCGCAAGTGGGTGGATGCGGTTGACGGTGAACTGCGGCTAGAGGGGTTGGGCCTCTATCAGCGGCTCGCCGACCTGGCCGATGTGCTGGGCAAAGAGCGGCTGCTGCAACAGGGCGCTGTTGCAGCAGCCGAAGCGGTGGCCGAGGCGCGGCTGGTGCTGGCGCAGGCATCGCTGGAGCCTGGCGGCGAAGGGGTCAAAGAAGCAACGCTCTACCTTGTTGGCGCTGTCGAACTACGCGATCTCAAGCGGGGCGAGTGGTTGGGGCTGGGCTGGCTGCTGGCGTCGGATTATGTGCCAGAGTCACTGCTCCAGGATCGCGCGCGCTATGGGCATTTCCTGCTCAGCTACTGCCGCGCCTGGTCGGCGGCGCAGCGCCAGCTTCACCAGAAAACGCCCCTCAGCGCCGCGGTCAAGACCAATGTGCGCCTGGGGCTGGTCGTGAGCGCGCTGGAGCGGCGCGTCTGCGGGTTGGCGCCTGTTCCCCCGGCCAACGCGCAGCCGGTGAAGGCTGAAGAAGCGGGCAGCGGAGCCAACAGCGAAAAAGCCGCGCCCTGGCGCTCAGATACCTTTCTGCCGGAACTGGCGGCCCGCCACGATCTGCGTCTGCTGCTGGCGTTGAACGAAGCCGTCGTCCAGCTTGACGGAACGCTCCCCTGGGCGCGGATAAATGCCGGATTGTGTCGGCTGGCTGTAGGGGACGCCGCGCTCGCTCGCGCGCACCTGGAGGTCGCCGCGTCCCAACGCCGCGATGACCGGGCCTTGCCGTTCTATCGCGCGGTGGCGTATGCGCGCGAGCAGCAGAGCAGCGAGGCGCTGGCGCTGCTGGAGGAAGTGACCGAGAAAGAATTGGGCTGGTTCCTGGTCGTGCGCACGTATGCTGAGACGCTGCTCGATGTCTTGCAGACGCCGCTGCTCTCGACAACCACGACGATCCCTGCTCAGACGGTGAACGCGGAGCGTTGGAGGCGGGCGCGCTCGATTATCGAGCGCGCCCTGTTGGAAGAGGAGATGCAGGCGAAGCTGCAACTGCCGACAGCCGCGCCTATCTATATCGCGGCGGGCATGGCGGAACTCTTTGAAGCTCAGCAGCCATCCCAGGCCGATCTCTGGTTCCGGCGCGCGTTGAGTGTGGATCGGCAGAGCGCGCAGGCGTGGTATGGGCTGGCCCTGACCTCTCTGGAACAGGGCAATATGGATGCGGCGCTCAACTCGGCTCAAGAGGTGCTGCGCCTGATAGCGCAGCATATCCCGGCGGCCACGCTCTGCGCGCACGTCTTGATGGTACGTGGTGAGATGACCCCGGCCCTGGCAATGGCCGATCAGACCTTGCAGTTGATAGGCAACCCCGCCGTTGCTCAGATACGTGTGACCCATTATCCCCGGCTCTATCCAGAGCGTGACGTTCTGCTGCGCGTCAAAGGTCGCGCAGCTTTTGAGCAGGGGCGCTTTGACGAAGCGTTTGCCGCGCTCGATCAGGTCGTGCGCCGGTATGTAGATGCGCGCTTCTTTGCCGCTTGCGCCCTGTATCACATGGGACGCTATGCTCAGGCGACTGAGCGGCTGAAAGATTACCTGGCAAGCAAAGAGGGAGAGCGCGATAGCCGGGCCTTCCTCTACCTCGGATGCGCGCTCCACGCGCAGGGACCGCAGAACCTGCGGGCGGCGCTGAACGCCCTGGATACCTGTCTGGCCGGAGCGAAGCCCGGCGCCCCTGAGCGGCTGCGGGCGCTGCTGGAGCGCGGGCAAATCTACGAAGAGCGCGGCCAACTGGAACAGGCCCAGCAGGATTTCGAGGCCGCGCTGGAGATCGAGCGAGCGCCCTTGACCAGCTACGTGCTGGCCGCGCTCTATCATCGGGCGGGGCGCGATCAGGACGCTTACGCCCTGCTGGCGGCGGTCAGTGGCGAGGAAAGCGACTTCCAGGGAGCGGATGCATCTGCTCAGGCGCGGGCGGCCTCCTCGCCGGTAGGAACCACAGGTGGGGAGCCGCCTCCCTCTCTCAATACCGTTGTCTTGATGCAGCCTGATGAGTCGGTTGGGGAAGAGATACGCCGCCTCAAAGAGATTTTGCGCGAACGCCTGGTGGCAAGCGCGCAGCCGCGCGCTGAAGACCGTACCGAACAGACTGCCCAGGAGGTACAGACGCAGGCTCCAGCCGCCGAGCAGCAGAGCGCAGCCAGCAGCGACGAGATCACGACAACGCTTGAGAAGAAAGCGCCGACCAGAGGAAAACCGAAACGCTCACGCACGAAGCCGGGCGCGGAAGCGCCTGCTGCGGACGATCAGCCGATAGATGAGATGCCAACGCTGACCGGCGGAAGCGTTCAGAATGAGGTCAGGAGCGATGCCCCGGATGCTGGGGCGCGCGGGACGCGCCAGGAATAGCGAGTGGCCTGGTTTTTGCGTGGAGGAAGCTGAGTTCTGGCAGGCGGCGCGTTCCCCGCTGCATATTCGCTTGCATGTCCCCTGGCTGGACTGGACCCGCTACCTCGACCCGCTATAAGGAGAAGGGCGCTATGAGCAGTGACCAGCAAGATTTTCTGGAGCGCCAGGAGGCGCGTCGGCGGCGCATGCAGCAGCGCCAGAGCCAGCAGCCCGCTTCGGGCCGCTCGTCTCGCCCGGCTGGTGAAAGCGACGAAGCAGCCAGTCGCCAAACTGGAGATCGGGCGCAGGCCGCCGCCAGGGGAAAATCTGCGGCGGCTAAACCGCCTGCGCCGCCATCGCAAGCGCGGTTGTCTTCGACAGCGGCGGCCAGGAAGGCTGGCAGCGCCGCGCCAGCGGAGACAAAGCGCAAAGCGGACCGCCTGGACGCCGAGAAGCAGCCAGCGCCAACCAGAAACTCTGGCGGCCTGGAAGGGCGTTTGCTGGCAGAGAGGCCAGAGGGCAGACGCGCCGCCGCGAGACGCGAGGAACTGGCCGGTCTGCCGCCGCTCCCGCAGGAGCCGAGACCCTCGCTGCTGGCGCGCCTGATTCTCTGGGGTACGGCGGCGATCTGTGGCTTGCTGATTCTGGCAACCATTGGCGAAGCCTGGACCGTCCATCGCCTCAATCAGCAGGTGGCTGCCAACCAGCAGGCCGCCGATCAATTGCAGGCGCAGAATCAGGCGCTTGCCAACACGATTCAGCAGCTTCAGCAGCCGTCAACTATTGAAGCGGAGGCGCGCAAGCTGGGCTTTATCTTTCCTGGCGATCAGCCGGTGGTTATCGTCACAACGACACCAGCGCCAGCGTCGCCAAAGCAAACCGCGCCGCCCTCATCAGACTGGTTTGGCTTCTGGACGGATTGGCTCAAGCTGTTCTTTGGGGGATAGTCCGGGCCAGTATCAGCCATTCACTTCGCGCCAGCGAGCAGGATCAGCATCAAGGTGAAGAGGCCAAAGAGAAAGACTATGCCAACCAGGAAGGCGATAGAGAGCATGCTGTAAAAGCTGTTATCGGCAGGTTCTTCCGGCTCGGCATCCTGGGGCGCTGCGTGCGACGACTGTGGGGCGACGTTTGCCATGATAGTCCTCCGAGGCTCAGCAGACGGCTGCTTGAAAGATGCCCTATACACGCTGCCGGACAACTGGCGTCGAATGGGCCGCCGCTCGCGCCAGTGCCAGCACTGCGGTTGTGGTGAGACGCAACCCGGTTGTGAGAATATCCGCTCCCTGTTATACTGGGAGCAGTTGGTGAAAACAGGTCTCCTGAAACGTATAGTACACCAATTTGCGCGAGGAGGGCAACATGTCGTCGCGTGGGATCGATTTTACGAAGCTCCAACCGGAACCGGAGGAACCCCGGGGGCCAGTACGCCATATAGCGCATATCGGGCGCGGCATGAGCATACAAGAGTTCCTGGATCAAGAGCAGACCTATCCTTTTTATGGCTTGCTGCTGCCTAGTGCGGGCGATAGTCAACTGAACCGCTATCTGCGAAGCTCCTGGGAAGCCATTCATACGATGAGCGGCTCCGCCTGCCTGCTCATAACCACCCTGGTGCCAGAGCATCCCACCAAAGAGATGCGCAATTTTTTGACGAATCTGGTGGGCGATGAGGACAAAGCCAATCAAGCCTGGAAAGAGTATCGCTACAGCCCTGAACAGGTGGCGGCTGATGTCTATGGGCTGGCGCAGCAAATCCACGTTGCCTATGATAAACTGCCCTGCCTGGTCTTGATGACCGATCTCAACTCAAACCAGCGGCTGATTCAGCGCCTGCCCGATTGGGATGACCAGCACCTCACCAGCTTTTTTGAGGCGCTCTTTACCAAAACCAATACCCACATGCGCGAGCCTGATCCCCACAGGCGCTATCAAGCCCTCAAGGGCGAGCTTGGGCTGGGATTTATGCTGCGCCAGCGCGTGGGCCATGCTGTGGGCGGCGTTCAAGAGACGCTGGCGCACGTAGAATGGTCGGAGGTCATTCAATCAACGCTCACCAATAAAGAATTGATGGCAAGCGCATTTAAGCTCTTCCTGGGCGTGCTTGGCCTCGCAGCCGCCTAAGTACCTCTCAGGCGCGGCTGATCAAAAGCCGCGCCTGTTCTGTTGAATAAAGATAAAGCTGCGCAGCCTCTTTTGGCAAGATATAGCCTTGCGCACTCGCTCGCTATCTGCTACAGTGCCTATAGTATCTGCAAGCGTCTGGCCTGTAGCGCCTTCTCTCTTCTAATAAAGCTTCCTGAAACC
Organism: Ktedonobacterales bacterium; assembly: GCA_036557285.1. NCBI lineage: Bacteria > Bacillati > Chloroflexota > Ktedonobacteria > Ktedonobacterales > Ktedonobacterales bacterium. Next base: position 12,200 of record DATBHW010000067.1, on the reverse strand, counting down.
CACGCCTCTTGTCTTGTATATGTGCTCTGATGGGCAGAGACGCCCTCATCTAGCCAGAACGCCGATAGAGGAAGGAACGAACCGCGATGATACCCGTTGATCTCTCCCATGCGCGGGTCATTGATCTCTCCCAGAACTGGGATATGCACACGCCAGGGTTTGCCACCTATGAAGGCCCGACGATTAAGTGGATTAAACGGGTGGCCTTCGATAAAGTCGGCGGCCAGCATATCGCCTCCACCCTGCATGTAGGCACCCATCTGGACGCCCCCATGCACTTTGTCACCAACGGCCAGGATATTGCCAGCATCCCCATTGATACGTTGTTTGGTCCGGCGGTGGTGGTTGACCTGGAAAAGCTGGGCATTGGCGATTATCAACTCTATGGGCCGACTCATTTCGAGGAATGGGAGCGCAAGACTGGCATTCGCATCGAGCGCGGCGATATTCTGGTCATTCACACCGGCTACCACAAATATTATCCCAGCAACTGGTACGGCGAGAGCCAGTACGATGAGACCCGCTATTTTATCAAACACCCAGGCCCAACCCGCGCCTTTGCCGATTGGGTGCTGGAGCGCGGCATCTCCTGGCTGGCCGTTGATGCTGGCTCCGCCGATCATCCCATGAACACCGTCATTCGCAAGGTGCGGCCTGATCTGGCCGAAGAGGCCGAACAGGCGCTTGGCCGCAAACTGGACGACATTTTTCCAGTGCGCGATTATCAGGTCATGCACTATCATCTCTTCCCTCATAACGTCTTTCACGCCGAAAACGTCGGCGGCCAGATTGATGATGTCCTCGATCAACGGCTCTGGATCGGGTGCTTCCCCTGGCGCTTTGCCGGTGGGGAGGCGGCGTTCTGCCGCGTGGTGGCTTTTGTGCAGGCATAGGCGGCTCACGCTCGCGCGCCCGCGCGAGGCAGCGAAGCTGCCAAGACTGCGGGCGCCGCAGAAGGCGCGGATACGGCCTCCGCGCTAGCGAGATATATTCGGGAGCCAGCACGAAAGGAGCAAGCTATGGCGATTTCCGTCAAGGGCATGTTCACATGGACGGAGAAACGCGAAGGCGTGATTGCGCCAAACGAGCGATTACCCTGGGGCAGCAGCATTGCGCTGGGCCTCCAGCACGTGCTCGCCATGTTTGGCGCAACGGTGGTCGCGCCTCTCATCATGGGTTTTCCTCCCAATACGGCAATCTTCTTTTCGGGCATCGGCACGCTGATCTTTTTCCTGATTGTGGGAGGAAACGTTCCGAGCTATGTCGGGTCCAGCTTTTCCTTCATTGCCGTGGTGCTGACAGCCGAGGCTCAATATGGCGGCATTTCAGCGGCTCTGGGCGGTATCATTATCTGTGGGGTGGTGTACGCGATCATTGGCCTGATTACGATAGTTGCTGGAACGCGCTGGATCGACATCTTGATGCCCCCAGCCGTGACCGGCACCGTCGTGATGATTATCGGCCTGAACCTGGCGACGGCTGGCGTCGCCTATATCACTTCCCCTGGCGCTTCAACGAACGATGTCTGGATCGCCATCATCACCATAGCAGCGGCGGTCCTCTCGGCGGTCTATCTGCCGGGGTTCTTGCGCCGCTTGCCGATTCTGATTGGTGGCATTGTTGGCTATATCGTCGCTATCCCGCTGAAGCATATTGATTTTTCTTCGGTGGGCCAGGCTGATTGGTTTGGGCTGCCCAAGTTTACTGGTCCGACATTCAATGGGTCGGCCATGCTCTTGATTGCGCCCATTGCCATTGTGCTGGTGGCAGAGAACACCGGCCATATCAAGGCGGTGGGTACGATTACCGGGCGCAACCTGGATAAATACCTGGGGCGCGGCTTCCTGGGTGATGCCGTGGCGACGATTGTTTCTGGCTTCGGCGGCGGAACGGGCGTCACCACCTATGCTGAAAATATCGGCGTGATGGCGATGACGCGCGTCTACTCGACAGTGATCTTTATCATTGCCGCCTTCGTGGCGATTCTGCTGGGGCTGTGTCCCAAGTTTGGCGCTTTGATCGGGATCATTCCGGGTCAGGCGCAAGGCGTTCTCACCGGGTTGTCCATTGTGCTGTTCGGCTTGATTGCCGCAACGGGTGGACGTATCTGGGTGGAAAGCAAAGTGGATTTTGGCAAGTCGCGCAACCTCATGACGGCAGGCGTCGGCTTGATTCTGGCGACCGGCGGCTATGTGCTGCACATCGGAGACTTCGATCTGGTGGCTATTCCCCTGGCGACTTTCGCCACCATTATTCTCTATCAGGTGCTGCGCGACCCCAAAGAACAGGCTGAGAAGCCAGCGGAGGCGGCAGTAGGAACACCTGGCGGCGCGGCGGCAGAGGGTGGCGTGGCATCAAGCTGATGCTCTGATGCCCTGATCGTGTGAAGTGGCTGGCGATTGGGCATGGCGGGCCGTCCCAACGTGGGGCCATGCCCAGGCGTCGGCTCATGAATCATTTGCGGCTTGCAGGAAGGGAGGGCCGGAAGACCAGTGAAACCAGCAGCATTTGCCTATTATGAGCCGACGACGAAAGCCGAGGCTCTGGAACTCCTGGGAGAGTTGAGGTGGGGAGCAAAAGTGCTGGCGGGAGGGCAGAGCCTGGTTCCCATGATGAATATGCGCCTGGCAAAACCAGAGGCGATCATTGATATTAACCGGGTGAAAGAGCTGGCCTATATTAAAGAAGCCGAAGCTGGCCTGATGATTGGCGCGCTGACCCGTCAGCGCGCTATCGAGCGTTCGCGGGTGGTCAAGAAACGCTCCCCGCTGCTGGCCGAGGCGATTCTTTTTGTGGGGCATCCGCCCATTCGCTCGCGGGGAAGTGTTGGCGGCAGCCTCGCCCACGCCGATCCCGCAGCAGAGCTTCCGGCGGTGCTGCTGGCCCTGGATGGCTGGGTACATGCCACCGGCCCCAGCGGGACACGCCGTATTCCTGCCGCTGAGCTTTTTGTGGGGCCGCTGCTCACATCCCTTCAGCCAGATGAACTGCTGACCGAAGCCTGGTTTCCCTTCCTGCCGCCGGGGACGGGAACAGCCTTTCTGGAAGTGACCAGACGACACGGCGATTTTGCGCTGGTCGGCGTCGCTGCCTGCCTGACGATTGACCAGCAGGGCATATGTACCAGGGCTGCGGTGGCCTTGCTGGGCGCGGGCGAAACACAGGTGCGCTCGGCGCAGGCAGAAGCCTGTCTGGTGGGCTATCAAATGGATGGGCAGGCGATTGAGGCGGCAGCCGCTGCCGCGATGGCATCCCTGGAGCCGGTGGGCGATATTCACGGCTCGCCGGAATACCGGAAACAAGTGGCAGGTGTGCTGACGCGCCGGGCGCTCGGCATCGCCTGGGGGCGGGCGCGCCGAAGGAGCCAGCTATGATTGAGCCAAAAACCAGGGCAACGCGAGCCAGGACGCTGCATCTGAACGTGAATGGCAAGCGCGTTGCCGCCAAGGCCGAGCCGCGCATGCTCTTGAGCGATTTTTTGCGGCATGAACTGGGGCTGACGGGTACCCATGTGGGCTGCGAACATGGCGTCTGCGGCTGCTGTACCATTTTATATAACGGGGTGCCTATCCGCTCCTGCTTGATGCTGGCGGTGCAGGCCAGGGGGTCGCGCATCGTCACCGTCGAGGGATTGGCGAACGAAGATGGCTCGCTGCACCCCATCCAGCAAGCGTTTCTGGATTGTCACGGGCTGCAATGCGGCTTCTGCACGCCAGGCTTTTTGATGGCAACCTATGCCTTCCTGAAAGAACATTCTGCGCTGCGTATGACCGATGAGGAGATTCGCGTAGCGATTGCCGGAAATCTCTGCCGCTGTACGGGCTACCAGGGCATTGTGCGCGCTGTGCGCCAGGCCGCGCAAACAATGAAGAAATAAGGGAAAACGATGACGACAAAATTGCTCGGTGAACCCATCAAGCGGCTCGAAGACCCCCGGCTGTTGAAGGGCCAGGGCCAGTTCGTTGACGATATTCACCGGCCTGGGATGCTGCATGGCGCGGTCTTGCGCAGCCAGCATGCCCACGCCCGCATCAAACGACTGGATGTCAGCAAGGCGCGAGGGCTGCCTGGCGTGCAACTGGTGCTGACGGCGGATGATCTGGGGCCAGCAGGCGGCTCGCTGCCGCTGCTCATTCCCCATCCGGCGCTCACCCAGCCGCGCACCCAGCGCGCGCTGGCCGATGATGAGGTGCGCTATGTTGGCGAAGCGGTGGCTTTTGTCGTCGCCAGAAACCGCTATATCGCTGAAGACGCGCTGGAACTGATCGAGATCGAATATGATCCGCTGCCCGTCGTCGCTGCGCTTGATGCAGCCATCCGCGAAGATACGCCGCTGGCGCATGCGGATGTGCCGCGCAATATCGCCGCGCATCTGGTGCAGACGGTGGGCGATCCCGATGCCGCTTTTGCGCGGGCGGCCTATATCGTCAAAGACCGCATCCGCATGGACCGGGGCGCTGCCCACCCGATGGAGACGCGCGGCATCGTGGCCGAGTGGGACGACGCGGCAGAAACCCTGACCTGCTGGATTTCCACTCAGGGACCGATTCCCATCAAGAACGGGCTGGCGATGCTCTTCCATCTGCCAGAGCATAAGGTGCGCGTGATGGCCCCCGATGTGGGCGGCGGCTTCGGGCCGAAAATCATGATGTTCTATCCCGAAGAGATTCTCGCGCCGATGGCCGCGATGCGTCTGAATCGTCCGGTCAAGTGGATCGAGGACCGCATCGAGCATTTTATTTCGACTAACCACGAGCGCGAGCAGATTCATGATATTGAGATCGCCTTTGATAAGGATGGGCGTATCCTGGGTGTCCGCGATACCTTTCTGCACGATACCGGCGCGTTTAGCCCCTATGGCATCATCACGCCGCTGATTACGGCAACGCAGGTACCCAATAATTATAAAGTCCCCAATTATCGCGTGGAGTTTACCGTCGCCTATACCAATAAAGTGCCGGTCAGCCCCTATCGCGGCGCGGGCCGACCACACGGCGTCTTTGCAATGGAGCGCCTGCTGGATAAAGCGGCCCACGAAATCGGCCTGGACCGCGCCGAGATTCGACGGCGCAATTTTGTCCAGCCGGACGAGTTCCCCCATGACGTGGGCCTGATCTTTCAGGATGGCGGCCCAACCACCTACGACAGCGGCAATTACCCGGAGGTCCAGGCGCGGGCGCTCAACATGATCGGCTGGGACAGTTTTAAGAAGCAGCAGGCGCGGGCGCAGGGGCGCTACCTGGGGATCGGCCTGGCAAATTATGTAGAAGGCACCGGCATTGGCCCCTATGAGGGGGCGCAGGTGCGCGTTGATGTGCGCGGGCATGTCTTCGTGTCCACCGCCGCCTCAACGCAGGGGCAGGGCCACTACACCACCTTCGCCCAGATTGCGGCGAGTGAACTGGGCGTACCCCTGGAGAAAGTGACGGTCACAACCGGCGATTCGACACAGTTCCGCTGGGGTTCAGGTACCTATGCCAGCCGGGCGCTGACTGTTGCAGGCAATGCTGTAGGTCTGGCGGCGCGCGCGGTGCGCGAGAAAGCCGCGCAGCTTGCCGCCGATCTGCTGGAGGTCAGCCCGGAAGAACTGGAGTTCGAGAACGGCGTCGTTTCGGTGAAGGGCGCCCCTGGCAGATCGTATTCGCTGGCGGCGCTGGCGGTAGCCTCCAACCCGATTCGCTACGCCTATGGCGAAGTCCCTAAACTGCCAGCGGAGCCGCTGCCGCGCCAGGGACCGGCGCTTGTTCCAGGCAAGGAGCCGGGGCTGGAAGCCATTCGCTACTACAGCCCACCGCACGCGGCCTTTGCCAGCGGCTGCCATGCCGCCATCGTCGAGGTTGACGCCGATACCGGCATGGTCAAGATTCTCAAGTACGCCGTTGTCCACGATTGCGGCGTGATGGTCAATCCGCTGGTGGTGGAGGGTCAGGTCTATGGCGGCGTGGCGCAGGGGGTCGGCGGCGCGCTCTATGAGAAGCTGGACTACGATGAAGAAGGGCAGTTGCGCAGTGGCACCTATATGGACTTCCTGATCCCCTACGCGACAGAGGTGCCCCATATCGAGACCGACCATGTGGAGACACCTTCACCGCTGAACCCGCTGGGCATCAAAGGCGCGGGCGAGGCCGGGGCCATCCCCACCCCTGCCGCGCTGGTCTCGGCGATTGAGGATGCCCTGTCGCCGCTGGGTATCCATATCACCCAGGCGCCGGTGAAGCCCGATATGCTGCGCGAGCTGATTGCCGAAAAGCGGGCGCAGGCCCGTTGATGTCGAGGGAGTAGGCAAGGTTTCAGTCGTCGCTGGTCTCATAGACCGGGCGGCGGAAGCAATCCCCCAGTTCCTGGTTGATTAAGGCGGTGTTGCTCCACAGATCGCGGCTGAGGATATGGTGCGTCCCGTTGCAGTAGGGTTTATCGCAGGGCTTGTAATGGCTCTTCTCGAAGAGCAGGTTCTCGCCCTCGACGCTCACCCAGATATGCTTGCGGGAATAGCCATCGCCCCATTTCAGCAGCAAACCGCCCTGATACTCATCGAAGCGCCCCTGGCCGTAGAGGAAATCGCGGTTAAAGCGGCTCAAGATTGGGCGCACTTTGCTCTCATTGATGATCTGCGCGGCTGCCGGGTTCAAGGTCGTCGTTGCGCCAGCGTCCAGATCGTCTTTGGGGATCGAAAGCTGGCGTGAGGATTGCTGGGCTTCTTGAATCATTTCCTGAACATAGCTCGCTTCTTCATCGCTCAGACTGTGTGATTCGCCAAAGATCGGAGACTTTTTCGGCGGGTTATTTCGGCTTGGCATGACATGCTCCATAGGCTTACAGGTGGCCCCGCAGCTAGCGCCAAAGTCAGTTCAGCGCCAGCCTGGGCCTGGCAGCACTCTGCTGATGAGCGTTCTTCGTTAGAGACAGTCTACCATGTGCAAAGGACTTTCCGCCAATCAGCAGTACCAGACCCTGATTTATTCGCCCATAATTTTCAGGATGACGCGCTTGGATCGCTGACCGTCAAATTCGGCGTAGAAGATGCGCTGCCAGGTTCCCAGATCAAGCTGCCCCGCTGTAATGGGTACGATCACTTCATGATGCACCAGCAGCGATTTCAGGTGCGCGTCGGCGTTGTCTTCGCCGGTCTGGTGATGCCGATAGCCGGGCTTCGCCGGGGCCAGATGCTCCAGCCACTCCATGATGTCGCTGTGCAGACCAGGCTCGTTGTCGTTGACAAAGACGCCTGCCGTAATGTGCATGGCCGAAACCAGCACAAAGCCTTCCTTGATGCCGCTTTCGCGCACGGCCTCGGCTACCTGCGGTGTGATGTGCAGCAGTTCGCGGCGCTGCTTTGTGTTGAAGGTGAGATATTTCGTGTGGGTTTTCATTGCTCTCTTCCCATCTGGTAGGAGGTGGAAGAACAATACTGCACTGGAAAGAAGATACCTCCTATCCAGTCTTTTGCCTCTACGATGGAGGGCGCGCAGGAGTTGCACATTACTGCGTATCATTTTTCGCTCCTCCAGCCTGTTCTTCTTCTCCCTGGATGGGCGGGCCGAAAAAGAGCCGCTCGATCAATTCAATCAGCCGCTCGCGGTAGAGTTCCTCATGTTTGCCATGCTCGATGCCAAAGCACTGCTTCATGACGGCGCTCACCAGGGCAATGATCATCTGAGCGTAGCTGCTCGTATCAAAGGGTTTGAGTAAGCCGCGTTCAATCGTCTGCCGAAAGAACTGATCCAGCGCGTCTGCAAGCTGCTGGTCAGCAACCCTGAGCTGTGACATCTCTTCGGGTGATGGCACGTTCACCTGGAAAAGCGACATGACGCTGAGATTCTGATGACAGGTACGAAAAGACTCCTCGATGAGCAGGCGCGGAACCTGGCGGATCGGTAGGGTCAGCAATTCAGAGGATTGCATTACCGCTGCAATCGCTGTGTTCAGAGAAACCGACACCTCTATCAGAATCTGGCGCTTATTCTCAAAATATAGATAAACGGTTCCGACAGCCACACCGGCTGCGCGCGCGATCTCTGCAATGGTTGTTTCTTCGTATCCCTGCTTCGCAAAGAGCGTGCGCGCCGACTCGATGATGGCCGCGCGTTTGTCGCGTATGTCGTCGCGTGCAGGTGCTGTCATAGTGTCTTCCGCCTGGCTTGTTGTGCCTTCTTGTGAATGAATCTCATTCACAAGAATGATGGCATAACCTGGAGCTACTGTCAATCCTTTTTGTCAAACTTTAAGCGCATCCTTGAGAGCAAATGGCAGAAGCAGCTTTTGCATACGATATTCCCAGGCGATTACCTCCGGTATAGTCGTCAAATATGGTACAATTTTATCGAGTAGTAACGATAAGAGTAACTTTGTTGATTTTATCGAAAGCGGGAGGGTACAAGGTTATGCTTGATCGGCTTGCTGTCAGTAATCCCTGGTGGCTCGATCCCACTGCGATCAACCGTGATCGCCATCTGCGCGCGCTGGAGACTTCGCCGTTTCGTCGGCCTTTGCCCATTGTCGAAAGTTTGCGCACCGACGCGCAGCTTGTCTATACGCTGCGTGGACCGCGCCAGGTTGGCAAGACGACGGCGGCCAAGCTCCTGGTGCGCCGCTTGCTGGAGGCAGGCATCGCGCCTCGGCGGGTGATGTACTACGCGCTCGATCTGGAAGGCGAGCCGGGCGCGCTGGAGGCCATCGTTCGCACAGGCATGCAAACGGCGCGAGCCACGCCGCCGCCAGCGATGGGCCTGCCCACCTATTACTTCATTCTCGATGAGATTAGCGCGGTTCCCGGCTGGCAGCAGGCGATCAAGTGGCTGCGCGATAATACCACGGCTGCCGAGGCATTTTTCCTGCTGACCGGCTCGGTTGCCTCGGATATTCGCGCCGGGGCCGAACGGCTGCCTGGTCGGCGCGGCGCGGAGGCGCATCTTGATCGTATCCTGCTGCCCTTGTCCTTTGGCGAGTTTGCCTCGGCCTGCGCGCCCGACCTGTCGCCACCGCCGCGTGTGTTGACTCCGGCTGATCTGGCGCGGCCAGCGGGCGCGGCAGCCGATGCGCTCTTGGGCAATGCGTTCCTGGTCGGGCGCCTGGATGACTTGTTGCAGACGTATCTTCAGGTGGGCGGCTACCCGGCGGCGGTGCGCGATCACCTGACCACGCCCGATGGCGTGGTGAGCGAAAGCACATCGCGCCAGCTTTGGGATATGGTGGCCGGGGATGTCAGCCGCTTTCGCGGCGATCCACTCAAGGCGCTGCGGCTGATCGAGCGGGCCAGCGTTGATCTGGGGTCGTCGGTCAGCTATAACCGGCTGGCGACGCATCTAGGCTACGCGGTGGATACGGTGGAAGATTATGTGCGGCGGCTGGGCGAGTCCTTCCAACTGCTGACCCTGCACTTCTTCGATCTCTCCAAGGGCGCGGTGGCTCCGAAGAAGAATATCAAGCTCTATCCGGTTGATCCACTGCTAATGCAGTTGCCGCGCGCCATGCTCCACAGCACCCGCCTGCCTGAGCCGTCGGCGCTGGTTGAGTCGGCGCTGGCGCTGGCGCTCTTTCGGGCGGCTGAACTGGACCTGATGGAAGCTTTTCATGTGCCGCGCACGCTCTTTTACTGGCGTTCTGAACGGGCCAGCGCCGAGCGCGAAGTGGATTTTCTGCTGGACCCGACAGGCGCGCGGCTGGCGTTTGAGTCAAAGTACGGGAATATCGTTCAGGGCTTTGACGCGGCCACGCTGCGGCGTGTCTTTGGCGGCGGGACGCTCTTTACGCGCCAGGAACTGCGCCTGCCCACCGGGGAGGGAGAGGATACGGTGGCGCGCATCCCGGCGGCGCTGGCGCTCTGGCTGCTGCCGCCGGGGCAGGCGATTGTGGGCAAGGGGCCGCTGACTGCCTAACCGATGCCCAGTTCCCATCTGGCGTCTTCAGACATGCGATCAGGCGTCCAGGGCGGGTCGAAGGTCAATTCGACCTTGGCCTTCTTGACGCCCGGCACTTCCAGCAGCCGGGCCTCGACCTCGGCCATGACCTCACCCGCCACCGGGCAGCCCATAGCCGTCAGGGTCATGACGACGCCCACACTGTCAACACCGATATTGACTTCGTAGACCAGGCCAAGATCGACGATGTTGACGGGAATCTCCGGGTCATAGCATTCGCGCAGGGCGTCAATGACGGCATCCTGGTTGATGTCAATGGTTTGTCCGGTTTGTTCTACTTCGTTGGCGGTATCGGCCATATTGGGCCTCCTGGTAAAGCAGCGCCTATCAGGGCGCGAGAGATCGTACCTTAGCAGCTTGTATCGTGAGAAGCTTGTACCGTGTCTTCTTCTCCTAGAACTATAGCCCATTGCTGGGCCAAAAGTCAAAGCGTGCCGAGGTCTGCTCGCTGGTCAAGTCTCCGGGCGTGCTCTCGGAAGGTCGCGCCGCGCGGCAGTTCCACCAATTATCGGGGGTCACTGGTAGCGCCGCCATCTTGGCGGCCAACGCTGCGCCCTGGCGAGCGTGCGCCCTTCAGGCCAGCGGACCAGCAGGCCAACGCTGGCCGCCAAGATGGCGGCGCTACCAGTAACACGCCTCGCTTGCCAACACCTCAGATTTGGGAGAACCGCCTTTGCGCTTCTGTTGCGTAGCCTGAATGCCGTGGCGACATAGTCTCCCGAAATGGGATAAGGATGCAGCGTAGGCTCGGCGGCCACGGCTTGCTCCAACGGAGGCACATCCACCGGGGGCAGCGGCGTGTCCACACGCTCCGCGCTCCCGCGGGGAGGGAAAGGCGGGGTCTGGCGACTAGCTCACTCGATAGATCGTTCCGGTGTCCGAGAAATACACCAGGTGGTCTGGTCCCTCCTTCACGTCCAGGCGGCACCCATCAGGCCCAGGCCGGACAGAGGCGTGCGGGCTTCCCGGTGTGACGATTCGCATCCCACCATTGAGGGTGCAAAAGACCAGGTGACCAGCCAATTGGGAAGGCCCAGCCGCATCAATAAAGACGGCGCCAGTAGGAACCAGGGTATTGCGCTCTGTACTGTAATCGGGCGGCGACTGACTAGCCGGGCAGGAGGCCGTCGCCAGCGGATGGCTGTACCCGTAACAGTCCGGCCACTGATAGCCTCTGCCACGCACAAGGTCCAGGACAAGGATATCATAGCCGGTGGATGGTGCATCTGCGTCGCCGGTCGGACCATTGCTGGTAACCGCAATCTGCCCAGAGGAGGACACCGCAATCCCAAAAGGATTGCGAAATCCATAAGCCCAGACCGGGTTGGTCGCCCCGAACGGATTGTCCGATGGTACTGAGCCGTCGGGGCGGTAGCGCAGGATCTTGCCGCGTACGTCTCCGGTATCCTGCGCCGACGAGGCCGAGTGCTCGTCTCCGACGGTCACATAGAGCATGCCATCGTCGCCGAAAGCAAGCCGGCCGCCCTTGTGACAGCAGTCCGACCCGGACGGCAACGTCACCAGGATGGTGGGATCTCTGCCCCTTCCACGGCAATCGCGCCAGCGAATGACGTGCTCCTTGGTGTAGTTCACGTCCGAATAAAAGGCATAGACGAAACGGTCCTGGTTGAAGGTTGGGCTGATAGCGAGCCCCAGTAAGCCGCGCTCGCTATAGCTGCCGTCTGGCTCCGTTGTGACAGTCTTCACAGTGGCAAATGTACGGGCGGCGCCGTCCTGCCACACCTTGAGCGCCCCCGACCGCTCCGTCCAGAAGAGCCGACCATCTGGCGCAAAGGCGAGCGCAGTGGCAAAGTTGGCGGCAATATTCCTGCTGGGCGGCGTCTGTCCCTGGACCGCACAAGCATCGCCGTTTGCCCGCGCACTGGGCGATGGGCCTGGACCCGGGCTCGGCACAGACGAGCACGCGCTGAGCAAGAACAGCAGGCCCGCTATCCAGGCCATGAACGAGCGTTGGTTAGGCATAGCGAGACTCTGCCACAACCAACCTACGAGCGCCTGCACAGGAGAAGGTATCTGACGCTTCGACGTTTGCCTCTGCTCTCTTGTCATGAGGGCTCCACTAGCCATGTTCCTCTAACCGATATGTTCCTTCGCAGAGTCTAGCACCCGAAGCAGTTGCTGTCTAAGTAGATAGCCATTGAAATTTAGAGGACTTCAGACCACAGCGGCGCAACCGCTCGTCATTGGTGAGGCCGTCGAGCCAAGCTACAGCTCGCTCGGCTTCTTCCTCCAACGAGGCATACGCCCGATTGGCCGCGATGA
>DATBHW010000066.1 GCA_036557285.1 Ktedonobacterales bacterium | reverse complement strand
CCGTAGAAGCGGCGACGGCCTACTGGAACCAACATCGCCATCCCTTCTACTGGGGGCGTCGAAGGCGGCATCGACCCCACCGGCAACCGGGCGTAGCCTTGGTCCCGGTAATCTCATAGACTTGCCGGATGGACCACTTAGACGATCTTGACGTCACTAAAGGTTACTGTGCAGAGATCTTCTCCGTTGTGCGCCGTGACCGCCATTCCGACCAGGAGGGAACCCGTCATGTTCAGGGTGACGCTTGAGCCGTCAATCAGCTTCCAGGTCACTCCATTGGTGGAGGTATAAGCGGTGTAGGTTTTGCCTGAGCGCACTACTCGCAGGTAGGCTGGTGCTTTGCCACTAATGGTGACGGGCGATGCGGTTGTGGCTCCTTTGGTTGGGCGATACTGGACGACAATGCCGTGAGCCGGAGTCACGAATACAGCATAGTATGCTGACTGCGGGTCGGTGTTCTGTCGGATCATCAACCCTGCTTTGGCTGTGGGATCTGTATTCATCTGGGATAACACACGCGCGCTTATATCCCCATTCCCCGGCAGCGGCTGCCAGATATAGCGGAACTGATCTGCCACGTCCCAGATGTCGCCCCCTGGTCCTTGTATCGTCCAGATCCCATCCATGAAAATCTGGCTGCCTAATGCGGGAAACCCAATATCCTTACAGTTCCAGTTCTTGGGGCAGCCGTTCGGCGGAGGTGGCGCTGAAGTGTTCAGCGTGACGGCGCTGAAGGTGGCCGAACTGGCCTTGGATGTGTTGTGGGCTGTTACGGCCAGTCCGGCCAGGAGCGGGCCTTTCAGGTTGAGTTTTACGCTTGTCCCGATAATTGGGATCCAGGTCACTCCATCGGTGGAGGTATAGGTGGTGAAGGTATCGCCCGAACGTGCCACTCGCAAAAAGGCTGGCAGGGCACTGTTGATGTTGGTTTCTATCGGTATAGCCCTCAGCCCTCGTATCGTGCGGTACAATACCAGAACGTCTTTGCCAGGGGTTACAAAGACCCCATAGAACGCGGAATCTGCGCTGGCGCTTTGCCGCATCATCAGCCCGGCTTTCGCCGAAGGGTCTGTGTTGTTCTGTGAGAGCACGCTGGCGCTCACCGCCCCATTGGCAGCCAGCGACTGCCAGACATAATGAAATTGGTCCGAAGCATCTCCAATATCCTCGCCCGACCCCTGCACCGTCCACTGGTCGGCCAGCAGCGATTGATCGCCCACCAGAGTTGGATTCCCAATATCGCTGCACCTCCAGTGTGCCGGACACGGCGTAGGTGGGGGCATGGGGACCGGCATAGCAGCAGGCGGCCCCACTGCCACGTTCTGGTAAGTGGCCGTTACCGGCGTGCCAGTCGTATGCGAACTTAGCGCCAATCCGGCAAGAGCCTGGGTGGGCAGCGTCACATTCTGCGTAGTTCCTGGAAGCAGGATATAGGTTGCCCCATCCGTTGAGGTGGCCGCTTGAAACGTATCGCCGATTCGCACGATCTCCAGGTAGAGTGGCAGCGTTCCCTGAATCGCTGTATGTACGGTTTTTGTCTCTCCGCCAAAGGCCGTGCGGTACTGCGCCACAACTTTTTTGTCAGGCGTCACAAAGACTCCATAATACGGGGAGCCAGCATCCGCTGTCTGGCGCACCAGCAGCCCTGCCTGGGCAGACGCAGGCGCGCTAGTCTGAAAAGCCACCTGCGCTTTGATTTGCATATCGCCGCTCATCTGCTTTGTCAGCAGGCGAAATCCGTCGGCGGCGCCTTCCAGGCCCGCTCCCCCCGCGCTGATGCTCCAGGTCGTGTTGTCCAACGTCTCTGAGCCAGCTGGAGCAGGGCTGCCGACATCCTGGCAGGCCCATCCGTTCGGACAGTGGGTATCCTTGGGGAACGTCTGGTCGCTGCTGGGCAGGCCGAGCGCATAGACGGTACCGACGAGACTCCCAGTGTAAATCTGCCCCTGCGCGACTGTGGGCGCTACGTAGATGCCGCCATCAAGCTGATAACTGTACAGACGCGCTCCGGTAGCAGCATCAAGAACCACCATCGTATCTCCTGCGCCCGCGATGACCAGGCCGTTATCATACGCCAGCGCCCCGACGACTACCCCGTCTTCGCCATCCTCCCACAAGACCTTGCCTGTAGCCGGGTCCATCGCTCGGATAGCCCCCTGGCGGCCACCGCCCTTAACCAGCGAGTTTCCTCCTGCCATGTAGAGCCTGCCACCGCCGAAGGCACTCGAAGAAACACTGGCATCTCCAGCGGTGGGATTTTGCCCCCCGACAGCGATTTGTTGCTGCCAGACAGGGCCAGCGCCAAGGTCGTTCCGATTGAAGGCGTAGGCATAACCGTTCTTATTGACTGATACCACCAGCGGCCTGCCTGCCGCGTCGTCGAAAAGTGTCGGTGAGGTGCCAAAATCGGAATCAATGACGGCCTCCGCATTCGGCAGCGTCCACAAGGATTTGACGGTGAGGGTCGAGGCATCGATAGCCAGAAGTGCCTGCGCCCACTCCTGCGTGATGATGTTGGCTGTACCGGTTGATACGAAGATGGTATTGGTTGCGGGATCGATGCTGGGAGAGGTCCAGATACCGCCGCCAACCTGCCCATCTGGCACGATGTTGAGCGTCTTTACAATCTCGTGGCTGCTCAAGCTCACCTTGAGCAGTTGGCCCTGGACCAATGGGCAATCGCCCATGCTTGCTATGCCGATATAAGCGTAGCCCTTATAGAGCAGAGGGCTGGACCAATTGTAGTGTCCACCAGCCGCGCTGCTGTCACCGGTAAAGACTTTCCAGAGGACGTCTCCCGTTGCGGCATTGAGCGCGTACCAATAGTCATCACCGCCGCCCAGGTATACTACGCCATCCTGTACCGCCGCCCCTGAAGAGACGCCCGCCTCTGGCGGGAAGCAGGCTGGCGTCTTAGCGACACCAAGGAAGGTCTTCCACTTCAGCGCGCCGGTCTTCGCATCTAGCGCATATTCATAGCCATCCCACGAGCCAACGTAGACAATACCATTGACCACTGCGGGAGCGCCTTCTACAACACCGCCTGTCTTAAATGTCCAGCGTTTTGTCAGGTGCGAAGCGTTTGAAGTCGAGAGGATCGTCTCGCTGCTGGCAGAGGTGCGTTGAGGATCATGTAAGTAGGTTGTCCAGTCCTCTGTGGCAGGGGGCTGCGGGGCTTTATTTATCTGATCGATGCTTACGACGACTGTTGCTACGATTAAAACCACCGCCATGACGGACAGAATCCACACCGAGCGCCAGTTCACTAAGCGAGATTTCATACAGATTCCTCTTCCCTCCTTAGCTCAGGTTGCAAAGGCCAGATATACCTCCCGTATGTCATAAACCAATTCTTCTTACCCACACATCAGCCAGGTGGTTATACCCTGTGTCACTTGCCAGAATAGCCGGGGCATCCGGGCTATATACAGGGTTGTCCGTGGCGCAAAGGGTATATTTTGTGAGCAAGTTCGATGGTACAGATCGAGCAGGCAAAAGTGGGAGACCCTTCCGGTGAAAGAGGAGAACGCCTTTATCCTGATCTACTAGGATAAATTGTTCTAGAAATTCTAGACTATTGGGGTTAATTACAGCAGATACTGCATCGCCCGGCTGGATAATTACCCAGTCCACCATCGATGCAGGATTCTTCAGTGCCTGCTGCCAGAATAGGCCGGAATCCTGGTAGATGACATCCTTCACATCGATCCCTGCGTCTGCAAAATCCTCAACGTTCCGAATATCTTCCAGAACTCTGCCGCCGTTATAGTGTTCTACGAGGTACAGGTTAATATGATGCCACGTTCCACACGATACGCCATATTGACCATCCTGTACCGTGATCACGCCTCCCTGAAACGTCAGGCTTGTCTGGAGCAAAATTGCCAGGAGTAAAGTAAGTCTGACTAGCGGCAACCGACTTGTGAGCGTTGCGAGGAAGAGCGCCGCTGGAGCAACAATCTCTGAACCAAAACGTGCATTGAATAGGTCTCCTTTTGCCCCAGCGGGGGCAGCGCCAGGTACATATATCGCCACCTGGCCGATATAAAGCACAATCACATAAAATACAAAGGGCGTTACAAAGGCCAACGCAGCCAATAATTCAGGGGAGCGCCAGCGTTGCAGAATAAAAACAGCTAGCGCCACGAGGGCTAACGCGAAGAGAATTGGCCCAAGAGTTTCTATTGATGCCATGCTGTAGTAGCGCAAGGATTCCCATATATTATGATAGGTGGATAGAGCGTCTTTATTGGCAAGGATAACTTGCTGGGCCTCAGCGGAGAATGGGCCACGCTGAAAGTAGAGCGGATCTTTGAAGATGATCGCACACCACAAAACCCAAAGGGCGATGCCGAGGCCGCCCAGAATGCCAAAGAGCAGCAGATTGGCCCCAATTTGCGCTCGGCGCTGGCGCTTGAGCCAGCCGATGGGTACAATCAACACTAAGCACACAAGAAACAAGGCCCACCCATCATAGCGGGCCAGCGTTGCCAGGCACATCACCGCCGCTGCCCAGATCAGGTGCTCAGGGCGATCTTCTTGCGCCCAGGCCAAAAAGTAATAGCAAGCTGCTGTCATGGTAGCCATCAGCACTGGTTCTGTGAGGGGTGTGGTCTGGAGGTAGAGCACATTTGGATTGAGAATAAAGGCCAATGTGCCTACAAAACTCGCCGGGCTATTGTGAGTCAGCCGCCGTGCAGAGAGAAATACATAAGTGGCGGCAATGAGATAGCAGAGCATAGATGGGAGCGTTCCAGCTAACCCAGAGCGCCAGAGCAAATCATTCCAGACAAGGGGGAGCATAATAATATGAGGCAGCGGCAGCCAGACTCCACCGAACTCTGCGATCCCTGGTGTGAGACTATCAAAAACGGAACGCGCAATGCGTAGATGTCCGTAAGCATCTCCATAGAGCAGAATAAACTGATGGCTGTAACTATACCACAAGGCGGCAATGCTCATGATAACGGCGGCCAGGATAGTCGCGCCCAGCCAGCGGTCCTTGGTCCAGGGGAGCCGTACACGCCACTGCCTACGACGCGCCTGAGCATGCTCCATTGCTCTTGGGATGGCTGCGAACTTAGTTGTTGGCAGGTCCGCCACCGCAGAAAGCCTGGTGGTTGGCATATCCACCGCAGCGGAAAGCTTTGTCGTCGGCATTTCCGCGAGTTCGGGCAACTCCAACGCTGGGAAAGCTTTTTGGATAGCAGGCATCCGCCAGGTTGAGAGGGTATCGATGATGGGAGAAATAGGCAAATCCCCCAGGCGTTTCTCTTTGAGCGTCTGCTTTTGGGAATTCCCCCTGACTTTGCGTGACGCTGCCGCCGTCCTCTCATTGGTGCGCCTTCGTGCGAGGGCCAGCAGGTGGAATCCGTGTTGCGTTTTCTCCCAATAATGCGGCTTGAAGATAAGCTGGACGAAAGCAATACTGGCCGCGGCGCTCATCAGGGCCCAGTAAAACGGGACCAGCAGCGCCCATTTCATCAGGCTATACTGTTTGCGCCTGAGACATCCAATGAGATGGGTGTACAGAAAGAAAAAATTGCCAAAGATGAGGCAAGCGGCGCTCAGATAGAGTACTGGCCTTGGATAGAGGATATGATAGACCGGCGCGATAGTGCTTTGGAAGACGATATAGAGCGCCAGCAGCAGCCACATCAACGGGTTGATGAACAGCATGGCAACCTTGGCGCCGACGGTAAATTGCAGCCAGAGTAAATCGCGCAGGCGTCCTTCACGTAGATAATGAAGGGGATGGCGCGTGTGGACGAAATAGGTCTGCATGTAGCCCTTGATCCACCGCGAACGCTGCCGCAGCCAGTTTTTCAGGCGCGAATTGGCTTCTTCATAGGTAGTGGAGTCGAGTATAGCTGTTTGCAAACGATAGTGTGCCAGGCGCAGCCCCAGATCGCAATCCTCGGTCACGTTGAAAGGATCCCACGCGCCCACCTGCCGCAGCACAGCGGCGCGGAAATGGTTTGAGGTTCCCCCCAGGGGAATAGGCGCTCGCGCGTTTTGTAAGGCCGGAAGCATCAGGTCAAACCAGAGCGAATATTCAGCGGTGAACCAGCGGGTCAGAAGGTTCTGGTCCGGGTTATAATAGTTTAGTTTTGCCTGGACACAGGCCACCTCTGGTGGATGGTTGGCAAATGCCAGGACAGCTTTCTTGAGTTGTAATGGATCTGGAATATCCTCGGCATCGTAGATAACGATATAATCGCCGGTCGCTTTCAATAAGCCAAAGTTGCAGGCGCGTGGTTTGGTGCGCGGCGCTCCGGGAGGCACTGTCACCATCTCAAAATGTGGAGGCAAGTCCATTGCGAGGATAGCGTCTTGTGTCTCCTGGTCATCTTCTTCCGTGAGAAAAAGAACCTGGAGTTTATCAACGGGGTAATCCAAAAGGCTCATAGCGCGAACAAATTGGGAAACAATGACCGCCTCGTGATAGAGTGGGCAGAGGACGGTATAGCGCGGCCACAGGTCATTGCGGATTGCCCGCACGACGGCATTATCAATGTGATCTTCTGGTGAGCGGGTGAGGATGCGTGCCGCCAGGAAAAAATTCAGGAGCAAATCTCCCAGATAGATGATGGTTACAAAGCCAATGCTTACGACCAGCGTGGGAATCCCATAGAAGAAGAAGACTACTCCCCACAAGGATGCCAATACCATCAGGATGAGCGCCTGATTTGGCGTCACGGTTTTTATCGCCGAGCGGTCGAAGTCAAATGGCGCAAATGGGCGAACCTGTCGGCCTCTGAGGCGAACAGCTTTGGTAGCGCGCTCATAATATTCCGCCGCTTCTTCTCGTTTGGCGTTCTGGTGGTCGGCTGCTTCAGCCAGCCATGCTGTATAGCGGTCAACCTGTTTTTGGATCTCTTGCTCTGTTCCCGGTGTCAAGGCGCCGTTCTGGATGGGGATTCCATTCATCTTAAGCCGAGATCGGCTCTTGCCAGAGTCAGCCTGAGCCTTCCGGGCAGCAGGGTTTCTGGTAGAGTTACGAGCGGTTGGCTGCTTCAAGGAGAGTAACCTCATGGATACACTAAGATGCTGCGGGTCGGATGCTGATGCTACCGATAGCGTCAGACAATAACTGAAAGGAGCGAGAGGCAGAGCAGCATGGCAGAAACTTACTGAGTATCTGGACAGCGCAGTCGTGGTAATGAAGCGAAACCGACTGATGTGATAAATGATCGAACCCCATGTGTAGTTACCCCCACGGCCTTTCCATCCTCAGATACAGACACTCTACTGTAAGGTAACGTGGCGCCGGCCAAATTATAACGGCAAAGAAGGCAGACCAGGAACATATGGGCAGTGCTAGACGCTTCCCTGAGAAAAGGCCCGCATTTGCTGGCGGATATACGAGCCATAGGGGACGTTCGGTGTGCCGGACCAGTCGGTTATCAGGCTTGGGCTGCTGCAAGGAGCAATATTCCAACCCCAGGCAATCCAGGACATATGATGTGCTTGGAAATAGCGGATAGCGGTCGAGACATAGTCAGTCTGGCAATCATAGCCGCCAAACTCGGCAGCGATGACTGGCGCCTGCTGGGAGAGTTTGCCGAACGCTCCCGACCAGCTACCAGGCTCCTGGTTGCTGTGATCAAACGGATGGGTTGAGTACAGGATGTTAGGAACCTGAATCTGATACCCCTTGTTAACCAGGGATAGATCATAGCCCCAGCCCAGGCCACTGATGATAATGAGATTCTCCGGCGCAATCGCGCGCACTTTAGCAGCCAGATCGCGCATCCCGATGGCCTGGTAGGTGCCCTGCCCATTCCCAAACTGATTGCCTCGGAACGCACTTGTCTGGATAGTCCCGCCTTTATACCAGATGCTCCAGGAGATGTCGTGTGGCTCGCCAAACAGGTCGAAGATCACATTAGGGTCTGAACGATAGATCGTTGCCAGGTCTTGCCAGAACGTGAGGTCTTTGCCGCTATCTGGCATGGGATATTGCCCTCCCCCAAAAGAGGGATCGCCAGCCAGATCAAGCGGGGCGTTCCACTGTAAGTCCAGAATGACATACATGCCCGCCGCTTCAGCATTGACTACGGCGCTGGTGACGGTCAGATGATAATTGGGGCAGGCGTTGTGGCGATTTGCCCAAAACTCCGATGAGAGTGGAATCCGAACAGTATTCATCCCCCAGGAGCGCATCGCTTGAAAATCAGCAAGTCGGAAGTGACCGTCTCCAGAACACAAATACTCCAGCCCTGGGTGCGACGCGCCGATGAGCGTCACTGCCTGCCCGGTCGCGTTCACGATCTGTGTGCCGCTGACGCGCAGGACAGGCAGAATCGGTGTGGGAGTGGGAGTGGGTGAGGGCAGTGCCTGCGTTGGTGAAGGGGTTGCCGCATTGGTCTGGGAATTGGAGGTCGTGGCGCTGAGTTGATTGACCACCCGAATAACGCCCAAAGATACGATCACCCCCAGAAGAACGACCACGCACAAGACCAACCAGGGGAATTTTCTAGATGGAGCCATCTTCACCCCTCCTCAAAAGTAGGAAGCTTCTCTATTGCAGAAATGAATACTACATGAAGAAGGTAGCAAAGTCTAGTCCCTCCTATCAAGAGAGCACTGCAAGAGAGCATTGCGACAAGGGAATAGAGGCCGCATCCTGTGGCCCGATTTGACAATTGGCTCCTCTGCGGCTATGCTGGGGCAGCTACCCTGCCTTGCCAACCAGCAACCCCTCGTGATGATGCGCAAGGGACCGTTTTCAGACACAGCAAAGGAGCAGCATATGGTGAAGCCCTACACTGCCGTCGGACTCATTCCCACTGTGCGAGGCATTCGCACCCGCGCTGATATTAAGCGCAACCTCGAACACCTCTCTCATCTCGTGAAAGCCGCCTCCTGGCTTTCAAGCCTGGATTTGCCCGTCAGGTTGATTGCCTTTCCCGAAGGGGCGTTGCAAGGCTTCAACGATGAAGTGCTTGACCTCGACCATGTGCAGTTTGCCAGAGAGTGCGCGATTGATATTCCCGGCGAGGAGACTGAAGCTCTGGGGAAGATCGCCCGCACGTACAATGCGTTTATTATGGCGCAGGCCAAAGCGCGCCACCCGGAAATCAAGGATCGCTACTTCAACGTTGGCTTCATCCTTAACCCCGAAGGAGAAGTGATCTTGCAGCACTACAAGGTCTCTCCACTCTTTCCCGTCGAGCATTCCGTCTGCCCGCACGATATATACGATTGGTGGATTGAGAGATACGGCAGAACGCTCGATGCCTTCTGGCCGGTGGTTGATACGGAGATAGGGCGGATGGGCATTATGATGGCGAATGAAGGCTCTTACCCTGAAAACGCCCGCGCTCTCGCGCTGAACGGTGCAGAAGTCGTCTACCGCGCCTCTTATCCGCATCCGGCAACCGGCAACGACATCTTTGAGATTCAGAGCCGCGCCCGTGCGCTGGATAATAACATGTACCTTGTAGCACCCAACATGGGAACCTATTATCTGCTCCCGGAAGATGATACCGCCATTGATACCTTTGGTGGCCGCTCCTTTGTCATCAATTATAAGGGGCAGATTGTGGGGCGGCAGGAGTATGGAGCAGGCTCAACCTATGTTGCCGGTGTGATCGATATTGAAGCCTTGCGTGATCACCGCGCCCGCGCCCAATGGGACAACTGGCTCAAAGACGTGCGCACCGAACTCTATCAGATGCTGTACGAGCAGCCGATTTACCCCAAAAACCTCTACCTCAACCGCGAACCCATGAAACACGCTGAGTACCGTGAAAAGGTGATTCAGAAGCAGATTGACCTCATGCACGAACGCGGAGTTTGGGTCAAGCCAGCGCGCTAAACAGTAGAACACTCCTGCTCTGCTTGCCAATAAAGCAAAACATGAAGGACGTCGCAGCTCCCCAAGCCGCTCGACGTTTCAGGAGAGGTTTTTGCGCATTGCGAGCTACCAGTTGACAACGAACTCATCCTTCATTATACTTAACTTGCCTAATAAATTAAGAACTAAATAATTTGTACCCCTTTTTCAGACGAACGTGAATACACAGATCAGCATCCCGCTGTTACTTCTCCGCAAGGGAGAACGAGTTGTTCCATATGCAGGCGTTCGCTCTTGACTTTCCGCTTAAAATACGATATATCTTGTTATATCTTATTATAAACGTAGAGATTGATTTCGAGAGAGGCCGGGGAAGGGTCGGCGCTTCGAGGGGGGCTTCCGCTCGATGGTCTGATTCTTGATCTGCGTGAGGAACAGTGCGGCCACCTTGCTGGCCTTTTTTCATGATGCTTTGCTTCTTCTAAGGGGAGCGAAGCCAAGCCAGACCACACATTGGACAGGAGATGAAGAGGCATGATCACATTGCTGCGGTTTATGAAGCCGTATCGCCTGGCGCTTGCTCTTGTTCTGGTACTAGCCTTTGCTCAATCCATGGCAAACCTCTATCTGCCAACTCTGATGGCAGATATTGTGGATAATGGGATCGTGAAAGG
Organism: Ktedonobacterales bacterium; assembly: GCA_036557285.1. Lineage (NCBI taxonomy): Bacteria > Bacillati > Chloroflexota > Ktedonobacteria > Ktedonobacterales > Ktedonobacterales bacterium. The sequence continues at coordinate 14,058 of DATBHW010000066.1, read as the reverse complement.
CGATACGGGGTATATCTGGGGTGTCGGTGGCTTGATGGTGCTGGTGACGATTGGAGGCGTCATCGCTGCTATCATCGGCAGCTTCTATGCCGCCAGGATTGCTACCGGCTTTGGCAAAATTATTCGCGGCAAGATTTTCACTCAGGTGGAGCAATTTTCGCTGCACGAGTTTGATACGCTGAGCACAGCTTCACTGATTACGCGAACGACCAATGATACGACGCAGATTCAGCAGGTACTCGTCATCACCCTGGGTTTCATGGTGACTGCTCCCATGATGATGATCGGCGGCATTATTCTGGCGCTCAGACAGGATGTCGCGCTCTCCTGGATACTAGTCGTGGTCATTCCGATATTGGTCGGTGTGATTGTTTTGCTCATGACCAAAGCCATTCCCCTTTTCCGCGCGATGCAGGTGAAGCTTGATAAACTCAATCTCATTCTGGACGAGGGGCTGACCGGCGTGCGCGTCGTCCGGGCATTTGACCGCGTGAAGCACGAGGAGCAGCGCTTTGACGAGGCCAACCTCGATCTGACCAACATCGCTATCAGGGTCAACAGGATGATCGCATCGTTGATGCCGATCATGATGCTGCTGTTGAATATTTCCAGCATTGCGATTCTCTGGTTTGGCAGCATTCGCGTTGACAACGGGGATATGCAGGTTGGTGCGCTGATCGCCTTCCTGCAATATGCCATGCAGATTCTTTTTGCGCTGTTGATGGTTTCGATGCTGTTCATCCTGCTTCCGCGCTCTGCTGCCTCCGCAGATCGAATTAACGAGGTGCTGGCGATGACGCCTGAAATCAAGGATGCGGCAGAGGTAAAGCAGACTGGTGAGCAGCGGGGCTATGTGGAGTTTGCGGATGTGACCTTCAGCTATCCCGGAGCGGAAGAACCTGCGCTCTCCAACATTTCCTTCCGCGCCAAACCCGGTGAAGTCACGGCGATCATTGGCGGGACCGGCGCGGGCAAATCAACGCTGGTCAGCCTGATCCCTCGCTTTTACGATGTGGACAGCGGCGCTATCCTGGTTGACGAGGTGGATGTGCGCGAAATGGCGCAGGAGCATTTGCGCGCGAAGATCGGTTTTGTGCCGCAAAAAGCGGTGCTGTTCTCTGGAACGGTTGCCGAGAACATCCGCTATGGCAAAGAGGATGCTTCAGACGAAGAGATACAGTACGCGGCTGAGGTCGCCCAGGCCACTGAATTCATCTCTGAAATGAAAGACGGCTTTCAAGCGGTGATCGCTCAGGGTGGGACAAACGTGTCGGGCGGGCAGAAACAGCGTCTTTCGATTGCCCGCGCGCTGGTGCGCAAGCCAGAGATTTACGTGTTTGACGATAGTTTCTCGGCGCTGGATTTTAAAACTGATGCGAAGCTGCGATCTGCGCTCAAGAAAGAAACGCTTGATGCGACGGTGCTTATCGTGGCTCAAAGGGTCAGCACGGTCATGGACGCAGATCAAATCATCGTCCTGGATGACGGGCGCGTTGCTGGTATCGGGACGCATCGGGAACTGATGGAGACCTGTGAGGTCTATCACGAGATCGTCTCTTCTCAGCTTTCAGTGGCAGAGATAGCGGAGAAAATCGCATGAGTGAAGAGCGCAGACAACGACCTGGCGGCGTACAGGGCGGTCCGATGGGTCGAGGCGGATGGGGCGCGATGGGCATGCCGGTACAAAAAGCCAGGGATTTTAAGGGGACCGCCAGGAGATTGCTTGGCTATTTCGCGCCACAGAAATATCTCTTGATGGTCGTGCTTGTGACAGCCATTCTCGGCACGGTGTTCAACATTGTTGGGCCAAAAATCCTGGGGTTAGCGACGACCAGGCTGTTCGAGGGGCTGCTGGCGAAGTATCAGGCGTTTCTCAGGCATCAGCCCGCTCCTGGGATCGATTTCACGTATATTGCGACGGTCCTGCTGATTTTGCTTGGGCTGTACATCATCAGTTCCATCTTCATGTACATTCAGCAGTATGTGATGGCCGGTGTCGCGCAAAGAACGGTGTATCGCTTGCGCCGGGATGTGGATGAGAAGCTTTCGCGGCTGCCGCTGAAGTATTTTGACTCGCGCACGCATGGAGAAATCCTGAGCCGCGCCGTCAATGACATGGATAATATTAGCTCCACGTTGCAGCAAAGCATCACGCAGTTAATTACCTCTGGCGTTACCGTCATTGGCGTGGTTGTAATGATGCTCACCATCAGCCCGCTCCTGAGCCTGATAGTCGTGCTGACGCTGCCACTGAGCATGCTGATCACGCTGGGACTTGCGAAGCGTTCACAAAAGTATTTTCGCAATCAGCAGCGGGAGTTGGGGCATCTCAACGGCCATGTCGAGGAGATGTATACGGGCCACAAGATCGTCAAAGCCTTTGGGCGCGAGACGCAATCCATCGCTGAGTTTACGGAGTTAAACGACAAGCTCTATCAGGCGGGCTGGCGGGCGCAGTTCGTTTCTGGCATGATTATGCCGCTCATGCGGGCCATTGGCAACATGGGCTATGTCTTTGTGGCGGTGGTTGGCGGCATCATGGTGACGAACGGCAGGATTGCGCTGGGCGACGTGCAGGCGTTTATTCAGTATGCCCAGCAGTTTACTATGCCGATTACCCAGCTCGCCAATTTCGCCAACGTGATTCAATCAACAATGGCTTCGGCTGAGCGCATCTTTGAGCTGCTCGATGAGCAGGAAGAGATACCCGAAGCAGTTGATGCGCAGGTCATCGCGGCTCCGCAGGGAGCGGTCCAGTTCGAGCATGTCAGGTTTGGTTATAAAGAAGATGCGCTTCTGATGGAGGATATGAATATTGATGTCCAGCCAGGCCAGATGATCGCTGTTGTCGGCCCGACCGGCGCGGGTAAGACAACCCTGGTCAATCTGCTGATGCGCTTCTATGAAGTGAACGATGGCAGGATTCTGGTGGATGGTGTGGACATTACGCAGATCAAGCGTGGGGAACTGCGCCGCACGTTCGGTATGGTCCTTCAGGATACCTGGCTCTTTAGCGGAACTATCCGCGACAATATCGCCTATGGTCGTCAAGACGCTGCGGAAGAAGAGATTATCCGGGCTGCCAGGGCGGCAAACGCCGACCACTTTATCAGGACGTTGCCGGAAGGCTATAACACGGCCCTGAACGAAGAGGCGACCAATATCTCACAGGGGCAAAAGCAGCTGTTGACCATTGCCCGCGCGTTCCTGGCGAACCCGGAGATTCTGATTCTGGATGAGGCGACCAGCAGCGTTGATACCAGAACCGAGGGACAGATTCAGAAAGCGATGGCTGAACTGATGAAGGAGAGAACGAGCTTTGTGATTGCTCACCGACTCTCCACCATTCGGGACGCCGATCTGATTCTGGTCATGAATCATGGCGCGATCATCGAGAAGGGGACGCACGAAGAACTGCTGGCGAAGCAAGGCTTCTATGCCGACCTGTACAACAGCCAGTTTACCGTCCGAACTCCCGTAGAAGAAGCGGTCTGACCTGCCCGCCGCCGGAAATGGCGCTTCCGGCGGCAGACAGTCTCAAGATGCGCGGCGCGTTCCAACGCGGCGCGCATCTTTTTCAGGCGGCGCCAAGATAGGCGATGAGGCACTCGATGCCCTCGCTCGCGCCTGTGATTTCGCGCAGCCGCCGACCAAGAACGCGCATTCTCTGGATGGCGCTCTCCGTGAGATCACGCAGGCTGGCGACATCGCGCGCGACGGCGCGAGCGCGCATCAGTACCTGGGCGCTGCAAAGGCCGAAGCCCTCGATATACTGGAGATGGTAGTCTTTAGCGAGGGCGCGTGCTTCGGGCCTGGCAAACAGCCCAGGAAGCTCTTCGACAGCGCAGGTAAGGCTCTCGGCAAGCTGCTGCTCGGTAAAGACGCCCGCGTTGTATGCCTCCTCACAGGTTGTCTCAAGCTGCTGCTCCCTGGCGCTTTTTTCGGTCTCCGCCACCACCTGAGCGAGAAGCGTAGGAAGCTGGGCCACGTCTCCTCGTCCGCTGTAGGTCAGCTCAGGCAGAGCGCCAGCTTCTGACGCCGACGCTTGCCCACGCGAATCGCCTGCCGCCACCCGGATCGTAACCAGGGGCGTGCGTGTGGCAAAAGCCGTCAGGCGCGCCGCGCCGGTATCTGTTGTGGGCGCGAGAACGAGAAATACGCGCTGCCGCCCTCGTGTTGCGGCAAAGAGCGTGGGCAGCACCGCCCCATCGAGGATGAGCGGCTCGGCTGCCCGCCGGAGCGTCCAACCCTTCTCTTCGCCAGCGCGGCGAATGGAGGCATACTCTGAAGCGAAAGCCTCCTGGGCGCGCCAGCACTCCAGCAAATCTGCTGTATTGAAGTCTGCTTCCGCGCCAGTCTCTGCCTCGCGCATGCCGAGATAGGCGAAGATTTCAGTATTCAGGCGCACATGCCATTGTCCACCACCCGGCGCGGCAATAGTGGCTTCGCCGGACTGCGCGGGAAGCCCGCAGGCGAGGAGGGCCGACAGCAGGCGCACCAGCCTCGCGCCGTGTCGTGTCCAGCCTTCGAGGGCATCTTGCCGACCACGTAGTACGAGCGTGCTCCCCGCGAGTTCTGCCTGGATGTCGGCCAGGGCGCAGAGTTCACGAGTGGTTTCAGCATGCGAGGGCGCTCTGGAGAGCGAGATGCTGATGCTGGGCGCGTTGGCAAGGATGGCGGCGACAACACTATAGTTGAAACGGGTAATAATATCGGCGGCAGTTGGCTTTGGCCCGGTACGAGCGAGGATGGCCTGCTCAGGGCTATCGAGAGTGATAAGCGTGTCGATCTGGTTGCTGTCAAGGCCAAGCATGGCGCCAGCCTGATTGAGAAAGGGGAGGCGCTCCACACCGCCGACGAAGCCGGGTAACTCCTCATTGACATGGCGGAAGAGCCAGAGACGCAGTTCGCTGGGGTTGGTGATATGCAGCGCGCTGAGCGCCTGAACGCTATCGCCAGGGAGGACTTCGGAGAACGCGCGGCAGCGATGCCGGTATGTTGCAGCAAGGCAGGCGACGATACAGCGGGCGAGCTTGTGATCGCCGAAAAGCTGCATGATGATCTCCTGGTCAAGCTCGCGCCGGGGCCGTTCAAGCATTGACTCCAGATACTGGATCGCCATGTCAATGCGCGGCGCAAGGCTGCGGTCACGCAGAAAATGCGGATAGAGCGTGCGCCCATTCCCCGCATTTGAGCGGCGGGTCGTCTTGCGTAGATCGGTGAGCTTGAGCATCGCGTGCTTCCTTTTCTAGATTGGGCGCGGCGCGTCGTTCTGCGCCTTGCGCGGCGGGCGTCGTTTGCGGGCGGCGTTGCGCTCGGTGGTGCGGCGCGAAATAATTTCGTAAAGCTGCGCCTCTGTTGCCTTGGGACGCAGGACGCGCCCCAACCGCTGGACATATTCGCGCATCGAGGCGCTTCCGCTGGCGACAATGGCGACGTTGGCGTCGGGAACGTCCACGCCTTCGTTCAGGACGCGGCCAGTCACCAGTTTGGTAATCGTTCCGGCGCGGAAGCCTTCAAGGATCGCGTGGCGTTCGGCGGATGGCGTCCGATAGGTGATGGCGGGGATGAGCATCTGGCGGCTGATGCGGTCAACCATGCCGACGTACTCGGAGAAGACGATAGCTTTGTCGCGCGCGTGTTTGCGCAGCAAACCCTCAATCGCAGCAAGCTTGGCGTTGGCGTTCAAGGCAACCAGCCGCGCCTCGTGATGGGCGCGCAAGGCGCGCCGCGCTTCGGGATCGAAGGCGCTGCGACGGATGAGCGCGTTGAACATGTCGGGGCCGTTGCCAAGCTGCGAGCGGCGGGTCGCCAGATACCAGCGCCACTCGGCCATGAGCGTCTCGTAGCGCAGTTCTTCCTCCGGCGCAAGGTCTACGTAGATGCGCCGCTCTTTGTAGGCGGCAATGTGCTTCTGAGCCGAGAGTTCTTCGGCGTCGCGCTCGTAAACGACCGGGCCAATCAGAGTCGAGAGGTCTTCGTGGCGTCCGTCAGCGCGCCCCAGAGTTGCGCTGAGGCCCAGCCGCCAGGGCGCTCCCGTCTTTGCCACGATGGTTCGATAGCTTTGCGCCGGGAGATGATGGACTTCATCGAAGACAAGGAGGCCGTAGCCGTCGAGCCGACGACGCTTCATGGCCGCTGAATCGTAGGTGATCACGGTGACGGGGCCGCTGCTATGCTCGCCACCGCCAACTGCGCCAACGCTCTTCTTGGGCAGATGCAGATGCGCGATCATCCCGGCCCGCCACTGGCGCAGTAGTTCGATGGTTGGGACGACGATCAGCGTGCGCACGCCGAGGCGCGCAATGGCATCGTAGGCGACGATGGTTTTGCCCGCGCCTGTCGGCAGCACAACAACCCCGCGACCATCGGCGCGGAGCCAGGCATCAACGGCGCTCTGCTGATAGGTGCGCGGCTGAAGCGCAAGCTGCGGGGCGACAGGCAAGGCATAGGGCGCCCGCTCCTCAGATGAAGGAAGCGGCGCGGCTGCTGTGGCTGGTTCGTCGCTGGCTGGCTGGGCCTGGGTTTCGCTCTCGTCCTGAATCTCGTCGAGCGCGGCAAAGAGATCATCTTCAAGCGCTTCATCATCCTGATCTGATTCAGGTGATGGCAGATTGGATACCTTGTCGTCGGACAAGCATGCCCTCCAGTCTTGCAGGTGGGACTGTGTCTCAGAGTCTCTCCGTATCGGCTTGTAGCGATTTTGGAGTGGAATAGAGCCGCAGGGAGCAGGTCAGGCTGCCTGACCTGCTCCCTGCGGGTTATGTGGCTCAGTGGGCGCGGCTTCTGCCTGTTCGCGCGCTTTGGCGTTAAGCACGATCTGCGCGTCCGCTTCCAGGCGTTGCTCGCTGCGCGGGCCAAAGCCATAATGTTCGCGGAGCTTATGGGTATGCGCGGCTTCGTAGAGTTCGGCGATGCTGTGAATGCCAAGCTGGCCGCTGAGGCGCAGCGCGGTATGCGGGCCGACACGCGGCACAGCCATCAAGCTGCGGATGTCCTCCGGCAGCGTCTCCTCACAGAGATCGTTGTAGAAGATCATGCGTCCCGTGGTGACGAGTTCGGTGATCTTGCGGCGCAGGCGCCTGCCCAGCCAGGGGAGTTCTAGCTTCCCAGTATGGCGAACGATGTCAGCGACGGACACCGGCAGCGCCATCATGCTGCGCGCGGCGTTGCGATAGGCGGCGATGCGATACGGGTTTCCCTGCTGCATCTCCAGCAAAGTGGCGATGTTGAAAAGCACTTCAGCGATCTGCTGGTTGGTGATACCGGCGAGCAGCGCATCCTTCGAGGTGGCGTTTTGTTCGGAGAGCAGTTCCACCGTCTGTGTAAATTGAAGCATTGAGGGCCTACACTTTCCGGGTTATACCCGAATAGGTGGTGAAATGAATACCGCAAAGATTAGAACCTATGTACTAATTATAGCACAATGGAGGTGAAAGTCAAGTGGCTTGACGCCTGTGCTGGCCTGGCTTCAAGCGTTCTCACCTGCCTATCTTTCTATTCTTTGCAGGTCTCCCAAAACCGGAAAGTGTGTGAGTGGGTCGCGCCAGGCAGCGCCTGGCGCGACGATCATTTTTGTATACCTTTCATGCTCAACTGTACGCGCCCCCGCTGGGTGTCGACTCTGAGGACGCGCACCTGGACCACCTGCCCAACGGCAACCACTGTCAGCGGATCTCTGACGAAACGATCTGAGAGTTCTGAGATATGGACCAGTCCATCCTGTTTGACGCCAATATCAACGAACGCGCCAAAGTCCACTACGTTGCGCACTGTCCCCTGCAAGATCATGCCGGGCTGGAGGTCTTCCATCTTCAGCACATCATGGCGTAGAATGGGCGCTGGCAGCGCGTCGCGTGGGTCAAGCCCCGGCTTTTCCAGGTTCTCCAGAATGTCATTGAGAGTAGGCAGGCCAATTCCTATCTTTTTGGCAATATCGGCCCACACCCCCTCTTCACCACCACCCTCAGCCCCGCTCGATTGGCTGTCGCTGCTGCGCCCAAGGCTGCTTTGCAGTTTGATGAACTGGCGGAATTGGGCAATGCGCTCAGCCGGTTTGCTGGCGGCTTCATTCGCCTGGGTCGGCAGCATTTCCAGCAGAGCGCGGGCTGCCGCGTAGCTCTCTGGATGGATAAAGGTATTATCAAGCGGCTCAACTCCACTGGCAATTTTCAGAAAGCCTGCGGCCTGAACAAAGGTCGCGGGGCCAAGGCTCGGTACGTTATGTAGATCGCCGCGTGAACGGAACGGTCCATGCTCCTCGCGGTATTTCACCAGCGCGTTGGCGGTGCGCGTGTTGATGCCCGAAACGTGTTTCAGCAGCGTGGCGGAGGCTGAATTGACCTCGACACCCGCGAAGTTGACGCACGAGACGACTACGCGGTCCAGCATCGCCGCCAGTTCCTTCTGATCAACGTCGTGTTGATAGAGGCCCACGCCGACAGCTTTGGGATCGATCTTCACCAGTTCGGCCAGCGGGTCTTGCAAGCGCCGGGCAATGGAGATGGTGCCGCGCTGCGTCGCATCAAGGGTGGGGAACTCCTGGCGGGCCGCTTCTGAGGCAGAGTAGACCGAGGCGCCCGCTTCGTTCACGATTACATAGCCAATTTTGCCCCGCTTGCCCGTTTCTTGTTCCAGGTCGCGGATAAGCGCCGCCACCATCTGCTCGGTCTCGCGTGAGGCGGTACCGTTGCCAATGGCAATGACGCTGATCTGGCGCTGCGTCAGGAGTCGGCGCAAGGTCTGCTGCGCTTTGTCTGGCTGATGCAGGTACATGGTGTCGGATTCAAGGTATTTGCCGGTTTCATCAACGACAGTCAGCTTGCAGCCGGTGCGATAGCCCGGGTCAATGCCCAGCACATTGCGCCCGCGCAGCGGCGGCTGCAAGAGCAGGTTGCGCAGATTGGCGGCAAAGATATTGATGGCGTGTTCTTCGGCTTGCCTGGTAAGCTCGACCCGCACCTCGCGCTCCATAGCTGGAGCCAGCAGGCGCTTATAGCCATCTTCCATTGCCTCGGAGAGATGATCGGCAAAAGGCGAGGCTGGCCTGACAGGATAGTGCTGGAGAATGTCGGGCTGCGCCTGCTCATAGGGCAACTCGACATCCACCCGCACTACGTCTTCGCGTTCGGCACGGTTGAGGGCCAGGATGCGATGGGGAACGAGTTTGGTCAGGCTTTCGTTGAACTCATAGTAGAGTTGGTAGACACCGTTCGGGTCTTTTTCGGCCATTTTTTCAGGATCGGCTACTCTGGCGCTGAGGGTGGAAGATTTGTAAAAGCTGGCGCGCACGCTGCCGCGCACGTTGGCGTCTTCAGCAAGGGCTTCCGCGACAATATCGCGCGCGCCTGCAAAGGCTTCCTGACTTGTATTGACCCCTTTTTCAGGGTCCAGAAAGGGCTGCGCGTATTCTTCAAGCAGCGCGCTGAAATCACCGCCCGTTTCGGGCTGCTGCAAGATGAGGACGGCCAGCGGAGCCAGCCCCTTTTCGTGGGCGACGCTGGCGCGTGTTTTGCGCTTGGGGCGATAGGGCAAATAAAGGTCTTCAACTTCTTGCAGAGTAGTCGCGGCTTGAATGGCGGCGGCCAGTTCCGGGGTGAGTTTGCCCTGCGCGTCGATCAGCCTGTGCACATCGCCCTTGCGCGCGTGTAGTGCTCGCAGCGCGGCTGCCCGGTCAGCAATCGCCTGAATCTGCACTTCATCGAGGCTGCCCGTCATTTCTTTGCGATAGCGGGCGATAAACGGGATGGTATTGCCTTCATCCAGCAGTGCGATGGTGCGGGTAATGGGGCCGCTGCCCAGGCTTAACTCTGCGCTGAGCGTGTGCGCCAGTTCCGCGATGGGAAGCGCTTCTTCAGTGGCGCTGGTGGCTGCGGGTGTTTCCTGTTTCAAGTCTTCCTGGCTTGTCAAAGGGTGGCCTGCCTTCCAAGATGTTTCTAGAGCTATAGTATGCGGGATAGTACCACAGAAGCAGCGTCTGAAACAAAAGGCATCGCTGCCGCTGGTGTTCTCTGGAGCTATAGCTTCGCTTGCGTCTTTCTATATGGTATGCTCGCCAGGGGATACGCATCGCCAACGCTCAACAGAGCAAGGCGAGCGCCGCGCCCCAATAAATGATGTAGAAGAAGGCAAAGATGACGATGCAGTCCCCTATGAGCGAGCAGGACCGCTGGTATGAGGCGGTAAAACGATACACCATTGCGCTGGTGCGTATCAGGAGCGTCAGCCCCAGCGCCGAAGAGACGCGCGTTGCCGAAGCGGTGTTGAAACTGCTGAAAGAGGGCGGGCTAGAAGACGCCTATACAGCGATTGGGCTTGATCTCCTTGAGGATGATCCCTATCACCGCCAGAACGCCTATGCTTTTGTGCGCGGCCACAGCCCACGTACAGTGGTCTTGCTGGGCCATCTAGATACCGTCGGCACAGCCGACTATGGCCGGTTGGAGCCGTTCGCGCTGGACCCGGAGGCTCTGGCCGGTATGCAAGATGAACTGGCTGAGATGACGCCTGGCCTGCAAGCTGATCTGGCTGACCTTATTTCGGGGCGAGATTGGATGCTGGGGCGCGGCGTCGCAGATATGAAGGGCGGCGTGGCGGCCCATATTGCCGTAATGCGGCGGCTGGCGGAGCAGGCGCTCCAGGGCCAGCTTCCGCTCTCGGTAGTGCTGCTTGCCACGCCTGATGAGGAGAACGAGTCGGCGGGTGTGCTGCGAGGGGTGCAGTTTTTGCTTGATCTGCGCGCGAAGTATGGCCTGGAATACCTGGGCGCTATCAATACCGACTATACCGCCGCGCGCTATCCGGGAGACCCCCATCGCTATGCTTATACTGGCACTATTGGCAAGCTGCTGCCCAGCTTTCTGGTGGTGGGAGCAGAGTCACATGTGGGCGAGCCGTTCGAGGGGCTGGACGCGAATCTGCTGGCTGCCGAATTGATTGCTGATCTGAGCATGAACGACGCGCTCTGCGATGTGGTTGGCGAGCAGCGCACGCCGCCTCCAGTGTCGCTGCATGCAGCCGATCTGAAGACTCATTACGATGTGCAGCTTCCCTTCATGGCCTATTTCTATCTCAATGTACTTACCCTTTCTACTACGCCCGGAGAATTGCTGGAGCGGCTGCGCCTGTGTGCCAGGGCTGCGCTTGAGCGTGTTTTAGAGCGCATACACCAGTCGGAACGGCGTTGGAGCAAGGCCGCAGCAGAGCGGCCTCGGCGCAGCAGCGCGGCGCTGACCTATGCCGAACTCTCTGCCCTGGCAAGGGAGAAACACGGCGCGCAGCGCGTGCAAGCGGCGCTGGCTGATGAGTGGGAAAGCTCATTGAGCGGGCCGGATGGTCAGATACGTGATGCGCGCGAGCGCAGCCTGGCGCTGGTGCGGCGCCTCTGGCAGATGAGTGGGCTGGTCGGCCCAGCAGTAGTGATCTTCTATGCGCCGCCCTATTATCCGCATCTGGCAAAGCGCGCCTGCCCGCTCCAGAATACGGTTGAGGCAGTGGCAGCGGCGCACGCCAGGGATCGCTTGCAGGTGGAGGAGTTTTATCCCTACCTCTCCGATATGAGTTATCTGCGGCTTGAGCCTGGTGTGGACCTTTCAGGGCTGACCGCTAACATGCCACTGTGGCAGGGGGCAGATCAGCCGCGTCGCGCAGGCGCGTATGGCCTGCCGCTGCATGACATTCAGGCTCTGGACTTACCGTTTGTGAATCTTGGCCCCTATGGTCGGGCGGTCCATCAGCGCGGCGAACGTGTGCTGATGTCCTACTCGTTTGGACTGCTTCCTCAGCTTATCTCTGAGATCATCAACTATCTAGGGCGGTGAGATCTCGACGACCAGTAGAGCCGTTCTGTGCTACGTACCAGCGCCACCAAGCTGAATGGAGGTATCGTCGAAGGTTTTCAGGGCTTCGACAGTTTCGCCCGTATCCAGATAGGTTCCGGTCACTGTGTCGCCGGGCTGCACGAGGGGTAGCTTGGGCGAAAGGCTCAGGTTAGCAGTGAAAATATGGCTGTCTCCTTCAATCCAGATATAATACACTGTTGTAGTACCCTGCGTGACGGGGGCGATGCGTTTGACAATGCCCTGCACTTGTTTGGGTGTGCCATTCTGAGAAGGGCCGCCAGTGGTATTCCCATGACTGGCGAGCCATTGGGTATAGTCGGCCAGCGCGGCATCGCGGCTTGATTCCATCTGTACATCCGACCCGTTGAGGTCTTTGGCATCTAAGAGACCAACCGCTTGAAAGGTTGCGCCGATGTTGGCTGGCTGCACGAAGATGGCAACCCAGGTCGGCTCACCGTGAATCTGGTAAAGCTGTATGCTGGAGACCGTGTAGCCGCGAATATTGTGCGGGTTGCTCTTGAAGGCATTGGTGACACTATCCCCCACACCCAGACCCCGCAGGGGATAGAAATGGGCCTCGTTCCCATGTGTGCTGAACAGAATAATTCCTGTGCTGGAATTATCAGCGACGGAATTGGAGGTTATGGGTACTAGCCAGACCGGCTGGTCAACGTCGTTATACACCAGTTCGGGATCGCCCGATGGGGCTTGCTGGCCGCTGCCGGATGGATTGAACCAGGGCGCATTTTCATATTTGCCCCACCATGTCAGATAATCCTTGACGGTGCTGGCGGGCATGACTCGATCAACCCAACTGGGAACGTTTTGCGGGTCATAGCTCTGGATGTCGCCCGTCTGCGGGTCAACCAACAAGACTTTGGCGAGCAGATCGCCAGTGAAGCCCCGGCTGGGCTGCATCAGCGAGATGGTGAAGTAGGGTTTCCAGCTATCATCAACTTCCAGGGTGGGGTCGAGCAGGTTGCCATAGGTATAGCCACTCAGGTAGACATGGCGCATCAAATCCTGATTGAAGAGACCGCCGGGGATATAGTGCAGTTGATACTGCGAGCCGGTGCGAAGCTGCGGTTGGGCGTCCGGGCTTTCGGCATCAATCACGACGTAGCCGGGCGTGTTATTGTTGGAGAGATTGGTGAAGACGTTGTTATAGACCAATGGGGCAATCCAGTAGAGATGCTGAGCGACGGCTTGCAGAGCATACTGGTCTTCTTCAATATGGTAGGTAGACCCAAAGTTCTGCCCAGTCTGGCCGAGGACTTGCTGTCCCTTATAAGCAGCGACATCCTGCGAGACCAGGACGATATGATCGGTGTTGGTGGGCGGCAGACTGGATGTGGATGGCTCCGCGATCACCTTGGGGATGTGTGCCAGCGCCTTGGCATTGCCGTCAAGCCAGGTCGTTGAGACGGTCCAGATGGGGTTGACGATAAGCAGCATGAGGATCACAACCCCGATGCCCCCGATGCCCGCGCGTACCTTGCCTCGATTGTAGTCGGAAGCGTTGGCGCTTCCATCCGGGGTGATGTCTATGATACGAGTGCGGCTGCCCCTGGTTCCACGAGCGAGCGTGGCATGTTGCCCTAGCTCGTTGGCGCGGTTCACCATCACGCGCAGCACTGAGAAGAGGTGAAAGACGCTCGTCAAGAAGAGCGGCCAGAGAACCCACTGCCAGCCGCCATATGGTCCGGTCAGGGCGGGCTGAGCGAAGTAGAGGATGAGTAAGCTGAGCAGATAATTGACCACAAAAGTGACGCCTGCCCAGCGGGCAATCCTGGGCCACTCAGCCGGGATGTGGCGGCCCAGGGTAAAGCGTCCGATGAGCATGATCGCAACAACGGCTGCCGCTTCGATGAGGGCAATAAGAAAGATGTTCATGGTGTGTCGGCCTTCTCTCCAACGCTGCATCCTCTGACCGCATCAGCATGCGAGCCTTGCAGCATCCGGTTGTCAGCTTACCAGGCTTTGCTGAAATCGTCAATGGACCGCATTTACCGCCTATCCTACCTGCTACCTTCGCTGTTGGCAGCGATCTCCCTCTGAGGGATATGCTCTAAACGCCGCTCTATGAGGTATACGCGGTTCCACCAATGATCGGGGGTTGCCGCTGGTAGCGCCGCCGTCTCGGCGGCCAACGGTGGCCTGCTGGCGCCGTGGCCTGGAGGCGAACGCTCGCCCTGGCGCAGCGTTGGCCGCCGAGACG
>DATBHW010000065.1 GCA_036557285.1 Ktedonobacterales bacterium | reverse complement strand
CCGTAGAAGCGGCGACGGCCTACTGGAACCAACATCGCCATCCCTTCTACTGGGGGCGTCGAAGGCGGCATCGACCCCACCGGCAACCGGGCGTAGCCTTGGTCCCGGTAATCTCATAGACTTGCCGGATGGACCACTTAGCCGCATTTAGTCTGTTCGCGGCTGTTGAAAGGCAGGGGATTTCTCGAAAAAGCCAAAAAAAGGCCAGGGCAGATGGTTTCTGTACTCTGGCCTGGCTTCGTGCGTTGGGGCATCAATTGGTAGCGGGGGGCGGATTTGAACCGCCGACCAAGGGCTTATGAGTCCCCTGCTCTACCACTGAGCTACCCCGCCATTGGTAGCGGGAGATGGATTCGAACCACCGACCTCCGGGTTATGAGCCCGACGAGCTAACCACTGCTCTATCCCGCGTCGTGGTAGCGGGGGGCGGATTCGAACCGCCGACCTCCGGGTTATGAGCCCGACGAGCTAACCACTGCTCTACCCCGCGACGCAAAGGATACTATATATCATCCCAGCCACTTTGTCAAGGTTTGCTCGCAAGGCTTCGTATAGCCAGAAAGATGGCTCTGTCATCCCTTATTCCTGCTCAGGTGATGCAAGCTCCGCGCTGCCGGTTGGGGGCGCGGCTGGCAAGAAGATTTGCAGAATGGAACCGGGCAGCCCCAGGGTAACATTGAGCGCCAGCACCGCAAACGAAAGAGCGATAGCCTGCGTTCCCGGCACGCCCAGGCCACCCAGCAAGTACGTCAGGGCGACATCGCGTACCCCGATGCCCGCGAAAGTGATCGGCAGAGCCTGGCTGGTGGAGATCAGCGTCATAATCCAGAGCAGGTTCAGGTAGGAAACCTCTATCCCCAGGCCAAGCGCGAACTGATAGGCCGCCAGCACGAGCAAACCCTGATAGGAAACGCTGCACAGCAGGCAGAGCACGAGCGTTTGCAGATGGTGTTGATAGCCCGCCATCCCATGCCAGAAGCGCGCCAGCCAGCCTTCTTCCTGTGCAGATGTCTCAGATGTGGCAGCGCGCCTGCCGCGCCAGCGCAAGAGACGGCTGATGGGGCGCAGCAGGCGCTGGATGAGCGCGGCAAATGGCGGAATAAGGAAGAGGGCATGCAGACAGAGCGCGCCCGCCAGGGCCAGGCTGGCTCCGCCGATCCAGGCCCGTCGTCCGGCAAGCTCCACGTCGGTGGAGACGAACGTTACGCCAGTGAAGGCGATCAGCGCGAAGGCCAGCAGCAGGCTCAGTTGATCGGCCAGCATCGCCGCCCAGACACCCGCCGAGCGTCGTGTGACACGTCCCAGCAGCAGTGCTTTGACGGCGTTGCCGCTCTCTGTGCCGGGCAGCACCAGCCCATAGAAACCAGCGATAGCATTAAACTGCCAGACGCGCAGCAGACCGATGGGTACGGCCTGCGCGTGCAGGAGCAGCCGATACTTGACGGCGGCCACAAATGTCGCGCAGACACCAGCGGCCAAAGCGCCCACCAGCGTCAGGCCGGGGAGCGCGCCCAGCGCCTGAAAGACCTGACGCGCATCAATGCTGGAAAAGCGCAGCCACAGGCCCAGGATTAGCAGACTCACTCCCGCGCGCGCCGCTACCGGCCAGGCGCCTCGCCAGAAGCGGAGGAGCATCCTTCCTTTCGGCAGAGGCTGTGGTTTGGCCGTCAAATTGCTGGGGCTGGCTTTGTTGGTCTCCACGGCTGCCCTTGCTAATGGTTGGCTTTCCTGACAAAATACGTTATACTATCCTGGATCACTCGCCCTGCTATTGGTGGCTGCGCGAGAGAAGACTGCTGTCTGTTAAGCAAGCCTGATGCCAGGATGGTTCTCTTACCCTGGCTTGTGGCTCCAATCAGCCCGCTGTTCGCTGCCAGCCGTGTGGCGCGCGCCAGCGAGAACAAGCAGACATTTAGGAGTATCTATGTCACTCATCAACATGGCGAAGCGGGAGATTAACTGCAAAATTGTCTATTATGGGATTGGCCTCTGTGGCAAGACGACCAATCTCCATTATATCCACAAGACAGTGAACCCACGCGACGTTGGCGATATGGTGTCCATTGATACAGAAACGGAGCGCACGCTCTACTTTGACTTGCTCCCCCTGGAATTGGGGAGAGTACATGGGTTTCAGATTCGCTTTCAGTTATATACCGTACCCGGCCAGGTGCTCTACCAGCAGACACGCATCTCCGTCCTCAAAGGCGCTGATTGTGTCGTCTTCGTCGTTGATTCTGCCCAGGATAAGCTGCAAGAGAACCAGGAGAGCTGGAGCGAACTCAATGAGCAGCTAGCGAACATGGGCAAAGACGTGCGCGAGTTTCCCATCGTGATGCAGTGGAATAAGCGCGACCTGCCCGACGCTCTGCCCAAATACACGCTCGAACAATATCTGAACTCCTATCGTCTGCCCAGTTTTGAGGCCGTTGCCGTGAGTGGGAGAGGGGTTATCGAGACGCTGCGCACATCAGTCAACCTGACCCTTCGCCGCCTGGAACGCCAATGATTGCCCCGGCGCATGATATAATTTTTTCTAGCTATCATCGAGGATAGCGGCTGATGTGTGAAGAGGCGCTCTGCCGATTTAGTGGACGGAGCGCGCCAGATAGTGAAAACCTTCGCTTCATACCTACGAGGAGGGGCGCCATATGGCAATGACGCGCGTGAAACGGCCTACACTACATGACCTGGAATTGAGTCCCGGCAAGCGCACCCGCTTGCAGCACTTGCTGTATAAGTATGGCCCGGCGAACGGTACCCTGCTCTTTTTGCCCATTGACCAGGGGCTGGAGCATGGCCCGCGCGACTTTTTTGTCAATCCCCCGGCGAAAGACCCGGAGTTTCAGCTACGTGTTGCCAAAGAAGGCAACTTTTCGGGCATTGTCTTTCAGATCGGGATCGCCGAGAAATATATGCAGCACTACGCGGGCGAGGTGCCGCTCGTGCTGAAGCTGAACGGCAAGACCGAGATTCCCAGCGACAAAGCGCCGATCTCCCCAGTCCTTGCCAGCGTGGAAGACGCTGTACGGCTGGGCGCGGATGCGGTGGGCTACACACTCTACGTCGGCTCGCCGCGCCAGGATGAAGATTTTGCGCAGTTCCGCAAGGTGCGCGAGGATGCTGACCGCTATGGCATGCCCGTGATCGTCTGGTCCTATCCACGCGGCGAGGCAATTGATGCCAAAGGCGGGCGCGATAGTTTGTATGCTATTGACTACGCGGCTCGCGTTGCCAGCGAACTGGGCGCTGATATTGTGAAGATCAACGTACCCAAGATCAATCCAGAGAAAGATCAGGCTGCTCCCAAGCCCTATAACACCATGCGCCCCACGCGCGAAGAAGCGACTCGTATGGTGGTCGAGTCGGCGGGGCGAGCACTGGTCCTCTTCAGCGGCGGTGAAATGGAAGGCGATGAAGACCTGATCGCCAAGGCGCGGATTGCGATGGATGCTGGCGCAACCGGCCTGATCTTTGGGCGCAACCTGTGGCAGCGCTCGCACGATGACGCGCTGGCGATGAGCCGCCAGCTACATGAGATGATGAAGGATTACCGGGCGTAGTCTCCGCCCGTCAAGGCAAAAGACCGTCTTTCCATCACGGGATGGGGCAGCTATTTTTGTGCCTTTTGCTTTGCTTGCCTGGAGATAAAAGCACGAAGCGCATGGAGCAACCAGCAACGGGCGCAGGGGAAGGCGCTCAGGGGGATTTATGGACACGATTCGCGTCATGCTTGTTGATGAACACCCGCTGTTTCGCCAGGGCGCGCGCTGCGTGCTGGAACAGGCGGGGGATTGCACCGTTGTGGCCGAGGCTGCCACCGGACAGGCGGCGCTCGAACTGGCGCGCGCCGAAAATCCCGATGTGGTCCTGGTTGACGCCCTGCTCAGCACTGGTGATGCGCTGGAGGTATCCCGCCAGCTTCGCCACTGGCTGCCCCGCGTCAGCATTATTATGCTGACCGCGTTTGAGGATGAAGAGCAGCTTTTCCAATCCATGAAGGTAGGGGTGGCAGCATATTTTGTCAAGGACATCAAGCCGGAAGAATTGGTAGACGCGGTACGCCAGGTCTACCAGGGCGCGTACCTGATTAACGATAATGTGCTGTCGCGCCCAATGGTGGCAAGCCGTGTCCTGCGCACGTTCCGCGAAATGGCAATCGAAGAAGATGCCGAGGTGACGCCGCTCTTCTCGCCTCTTTCTGGCCGCGAAGTCGAGATTCTGGATTATATCGCGCGCGGCAACAGCAATAAGGAAATTGCGAAATCACTCAAGATTAGCGATCAAACGGTGAAGAACCATATTACCTCGATTCTCAAGAAGCTCTCAGTGAATGATCGTACTGCGGCGGTGGTTCATGCGCTACGTCACGGCTGGATTAAAATGCACGACGTGTGAGCGTGAGCGGCGGGCGAAAGGAGCAGGCCGTGTCACTTGATTTTAATGGATCGCGTGGACCAGATCGCGATAGCATGGGGCCATCGTACCGGAATCAGCCAGGAACAGGGTCGGTAAACGGGGCCAACGAGTGGGGAAATGGCAATGTTGCGGTGCGTAATGCCTTTGGCACAGGGGGGCTGCGTCCCCTGGAGCCAAACGATGCGCCACCGTTGGCGAGCCTCGATGAACTCATGCAGGCCATGAACCTGGAACTGGAGCAGCTTGCCCGCGAAGTGGAAGAGATCAGGCTCTTGATTCGCTCCACCTCCACCGAATGGGATCGCGCCAAACAGCGCCAGGCGCAAACGGCGCTGCGCGTGCGCGAAATGGAAGCGCGCCTGGAAACCTTCGCCCGCCAGGAAATTCGCACCACCTATCTGGCCTCTGGGGAAGCCGAGATGCGCGTGTTTATGATGCAGGAGCAGCGCGAACGCTTACAAGATAAACTCAAAGCCTACGAACGCTATCAGCGATCTCTGCAACAGGCGTTGAATACGCTGATCCAGCTCCAAAACGCCCGCCAGCAGCGGGGGGAAGTGGACCCGGCTATCGCCCATGTGGCGCGCATTGTGCAGACACAGGAGCGGCTTCGCCAGCGCATTGCCCAGCAGTTGCACGATGGCCCGGCGCAGGCGCTGGCGAACGTCGTCTTATCGGCGGAAATCTGCGAGCAGACCATCGAACGCGACCTGGGCCGAACACGCAGCGAACTGATCAACCTGAAGAACTC
This sequence comes from Ktedonobacterales bacterium, assembly GCA_036557285.1. Taxonomy (NCBI): domain Bacteria; kingdom Bacillati; phylum Chloroflexota; class Ktedonobacteria; order Ktedonobacterales; species Ktedonobacterales bacterium. The sequence continues at coordinate 11,279 of DATBHW010000065.1, read as the reverse complement.
CGTCAGCACGACCCTGCGGGAGACGCGCAAGTTCATTTTCGATCTGCGCCCTATGGCTCTGGATGATCTGGGACTCTTCCCAACCTTGAAGCGCTACACCCAGGATTTGATGAACAGAACAGGCATACAAATCTTGTTCTCGCCGCGCGGAGCGGAGCAGCGCCTGCCATCTCCCATTGAAGTCTCCCTGTTCCGCATTGCCCAGGAAGCCCTCTCCAATGTGGTCAACCACGCGCATGCTCACCAGGCGGTGGTCTCGTTGTATGTCCACCCGGAAGGCGTGACGCTGACCATTGAGGACGATGGGCAGGGTTTTGATGTGGATCAGGTGATGCAAGAGGCAAATACGCGCCGAACCGTCGGCCTGACCAGCATGCACGAGCGGGCCGAGATGCTGAAGACACACTTGATAGTGGAAAGCCTGGCGGGTCGCGGGACCAAAGTGGAACTCACCGTTCCACGTCAGGGAACAGACGGATTACCGATGCTCTAGTATTTTTTGGCTATTGGAAGCGCGGAACCCAAACGGCCCAATCGGGCCATTTGGGTTTGAGCAGACGCCCGCTGGTATGCTTCATCCTGTCATTCAATCCCCCTTTTTCCCCGTTGTACTCCTCTCGCTCCTCTTCGTACTTGCTGCTTTTTGGCAGAGAGCGAGTCAGAATGGAGTACGCTTCTTTTCCTGGGTCAGAGGGGCGCAAGCCACTGGCGAGCGGGAGCGCGCCTCCGTGTCCCTATGCTTGTTTCAGGCCAGGCGTCACAAGGGCGAGCGGCTGCTGTTACTGCCTACATCAGTACCCGTTAAGGCTAACAGAAAGGAAATGCTCCGCTTGGGTTTGCTTTGTCAGAGCGCCTGCTGCCCTGCTCCTGATCCCCAACAAGCGCTATGATATAATTGCGCTGAGCTTGAGGGAGCAGAGGGTAGTAAAGTACCATCATCGGTTCTTGTTTCTCTTTTATTAAGTAGTGGTTGGGCTGGGGAGGTAGCCAAGCTGCTCTTCTTCCAAAAGGCGCAGGCGCTCTTGCAGAGCCATGCAAGCAGACCTTTCAGAATGATTCAGATGCGCTATAGTCGCATTTGGATACAGAGCTGGCTCGGCGTGTTGGGGAATGCCGGGAAAGCAAGTAGATAGCGGAAGCCTGGCTTGAGCTGGGAAGAAAGGGGTACACCTGTGTTGAAGAAGTCTTTCTTGCGGAAGGGTCAAAAGGGACAAGGGTTGGTCGAGTACTCGCTGATTATTGCCCTCGTGGCAATCGTGGTGATCGCCATCCTTGTTCTGATGGGGCCTCAGATCGGTCAGATCTTCAGCACCATTACACACGGTCTCTAAGACTGCTGGGCCTATTCACTGCCTCTCTGGAGGGGTCATTCTCATCATGAGAACGGGCGCTGCACGCATCCCGATTCCCTCCAGAGGGCTGGCTAGCAGGCAATTGATGCAGGGACGCATTCCTCCTGGTCTGTTGGCCCTTGCCAGTTGGCAGGGGACCATCTTTTGTTTCTGTGTGTTTCATATCTGTACTTCCACGATAGAAGAAGCAAAGGTAGTCATTCGGGCTTCTGGCTCTCAGCTACTCTCTCCGAGAGAGACCACTCTTTGCAGGAGTATGGGCAGGCGGCGAGCGACTGGAGCAAAGCTAAAGGAGGTCAAGCGATGCAGACACAGGTGCGCCCTCCCCGCCAGAGAAGCAGCGGCGGGCGAACATTGATGCTGCTGGGTTTGGTCCTGGCGCTGGCCGCAGCAGGGCTGGTTTTCTATGTGACAAACAGCGTGCAGGGCGTCTTTACTCAGACGACCTCGGTGGTAGTAGCGTCGGTAAACCTGAAGGGCGGTACCATTCTGACCCTGGACAACGCGCAGGCTCCCAGCGTGCGCATTCAGGATGTCTTTGCCGTCAAACAAGTTGACAACAAGCTTGTCCCACCTGATGCCTATAAGTTTACCAATCAAGATGCGCTCAATACGGAGTTGAATAATAAAGTCATCACCGAAGACTTCCTGGCGAACGATATTTTGCGCGTCAACGATCCCCGCCTGGCGGCTGTTGGCACGACCAGCGGCAAAAGCCTGACCAACTACAACCCCGCCGCTCAGAAAGACGGCGAGGTGCTGGTTACGTTGCAGCAGGATAATGGGTCCCTTGGCTTGCAGCCGGGCGATACCATCAACATTATCGCCACTCAACCGGGGGCGGCGAATACGGCAACTTCGGCCTTCGTCATGAACAACATACTGGTCTATGCGGTTGATCAACCTGCACCGGGAAAGATCATGGTGGTGCTCAGCACCCTGAATTCTCTGAAATTGGCGTCATGGGAGCATAGCGGCCTGATATTGACAATCGTGATTCGCAAGCCAGGCGATCCCGGCGACGCCAGCCAAATACCGCCGGTGAAGGTGGGGCCATAGCTCCAGCTTTGATCACGCTGACGCTGGGAATCTTCCAGCGCGCTCATCGTCGGGAAAAGTAGCGTCATTGTCCAGCGAGCGATATGCCGGGCGTCTGGTGAGGAAAACCGAGCTTGCCATACGACCGGCCACCGCTTGTCTGAAGATTCAACAAGAGATTGGGTCATGGGGTTTGTGCCCGCGAGGCGCCAGAAGAGATAGGTGACAATGCAGCCAGCTTGGAATAACGGGCCACCCATCCGCTTGATGATCGTAGATGATGTGCCTGACACAACGGAAAACGTGAAGAGGCTGCTGTATTTTGAGCGCGACATCCAGGTGATCGCTACCGCCATGAGTGGGCGCGAGGCGATTGCCAAAGCCGTCCATCTGGTTCCTGATATTATCCTGATGGACATTAACATGCCCGATATGGATGGCTTGCGTGCCGCGCAGGTCATCTTGCAGCAAGTTCCCACGCGCGTCGTGATGATGTCGGTGCAGGCGGAGCCAGAGTATCTGCAACGGGCTTTGCTGGTCGGGGCCAGAGGCTACCTGACCAAGCCTTTCTCCAGCGAACAGCTTGTTGATACGCTGCGCAGCGCCGCGCAGGTGCCGGTACAGCACCTGGCGCCTGCGCCGGGCCAGCGCAACGGCACAGCCCGCGCGCCCGACTATGCCGCGCCCCCGCCGCCCTATTCGGCTTCGCCCCTCGCGGCAGCGCGCGCCCGCCAGCATGTCGTCGCAGTCTTCAGTGGGAAAGGCGGGGTGGGGCGCAGTGTGGTTGCGCTGAACCTGGCGATTATGCTGCGTCAACTGACGCAGGAGCGCGTAGCCCTGGTTGATGCCGATCTGCAAGCGGGAGACATTCACGTGCTGCTGAATATGAATTCATCCAGCAGCATTGATGATCTGCGCGAGGCCGCCAGCCTGGACGCCGACATCATCCAGCACTCGATGGCGGTCCACGAGAGCGGGCTGCGGGTGCTGCGAGCGCCGCCGCACCCGGAATCGGCTGAACGCTTCACCGAAGAAGAAATGAAGCGCATCATCATGGACCTGCGCGAAAACTTTGATTATCTGGTCATTGATATGTCGGCGAACTACTCAGAAGCCAACCTGATGATCCTGGACAAGGCCGACCAGATTATCCTGGTCACAACGCTTGAACTCACGTCCTTGAATAAGGTGACGCGCTTCTTTGATGTGGCCGGGCGCCTGGGGTATCCAGAAGAGAAAATTGTGCTGGTGTGCAATCGCGTGCAATCCTACTATGGCATCAAGCCCCAGCAGCTAGAGAACCAGCTGCGTCATCGTGTGGCAGTACTCCTCCCTGAAGAGAACCAGATGATGGTGAACGCGGTGAACCGGGGTATTCCCTTTGTCCTCCACCAGCGAGGCCATCAAGTGACCAGGCAGTTTGCCGCGCTGGCAAAGCAGGTGGCCCTGAAAGCCACCGAAGAGGAGCGGGCAGCGGCGGCTGGCCCGGCGAAAAAAGCAAAGCGCGGCTTATTCAAACGCTGAGCAGCGCGCGTGTTGTGATGCTCTCTAGCGAAGAAGGGATGCAGTATGGCGCTCTTAAAACGGTTTGGCGACGCCCCATCAACCAACGGCGGGCGACCAGGCGGGCCTGGTCTGGACAGCGGTTTACTGTCAGGCGGCGCGCCTCCTGCGCCTGGCGCCTATGGACTCCCGGAATTGCCTCCCCAGGCGCGGACAGCCCTCAGCGCGGGCAATGCCAATGTCGCCCTTTCGCGCGAAAACAGCTTTTATGAACTGAAAACCAAGGTCCAGAACATGTTGATTGCTGAACTGGACCCCAAGATTGACCTCAGCCAGACGGCTCAGGTGCGCCGGACCATCGAAGAACTCTTCACCCTCATCCTCGATCAACAGGGCATTGTGCTGACGCGCGTGGATCGCATGCGTCTCTTTGAGGCGATTACCGCCGAGATTCTGGGCCTGGGTCCGATTGAGCCGCTGCTCAACGATGAATCCGTGACAGAAATCATGGTCAACGGCCCCAAACAGGTCTATGTCGAGCAAGGCGGCAGACTCTATAAAACCGATATTCACTTCAAGGACGACGACCACGTCATGCGCGTGATTGACCGCATCATCTCTCCGCTGGGGCGGCGCTGTGATGAAAGCTCGCCAATGGTGGACGCGCGCCTGTCCGATGGCTCGCGCGTGAACGCGATTATCCCGCCGCTCTCGCTGGTTGGCCCCGTCCTGACCATCCGCAAGTTCTCCAAGACGCCCTTTACCGAACATGATCTGGTGCGCTTTGGGACGCTGACCCAGGATATGATCGAGTTCCTGCGCGCCTGCGTGCAGGTGCGGCTGAACCTCGTAGTCTCCGGCGGCACCGGCTCTGGCAAGACGACGCTCTTGAACGTGCTGTCCAGCTTTATCCCCAACGACGAGCGCATCGTGACCATTGAGGACGCCGCCGAATTGCAGTTGCGCCAGGAACATGTCGTCACCCTGGAAAGCCGCCCGGCCAACATCGAAGGCAAGGGGCGCATCTCCATCCGCGAATTAGTGGGCAACGCCCTGCGTATGCGGCCAGATCGCATTATCGTCGGTGAGGTGCGCGGCGGCGAGGCGCTGGACATGCTCCAGGCCATGAATACCGGCCACGACGGCTCACTGACCACCCTGCACAGTAACAGCCCCCGTGACACCCTGGCGCGTCTGGAAACGATGGTCTTGATGGCAGGCATGGACCTGCCCCATCGGGCGATCCGCGAGCAGGTTTCCAAGGCTATTCAATTGATTGTGCATGAATCGCGTATGAAAGATGGCAGCCGGAAGATCGTCAATATCGCCGAAGTGCAGGGGATGGAAGGCGATGTGGTGGTCATGCAGGATATTTTCGTCTTTGAGCAAACTGGCGTCGAAAATGGCCGTATCCAGGGACGCCTGCGGCCTACGGGGATTCGCCCGCGCTTTCAGGAGACGTTCGAGGTCGCTGGCATTCACCTGCCGCCCTCCATTTTTGGCTATGGCAACATGTGGTAAGGGGCGAATACACGCCCCTGCTCTAAGGAGAAGGCGCCATGCAGCAACTTATGATCTTTGGGCTGGCAGGGATGATGATGCTGGGCATCCTGCTGATCTTCGCCGGACTTCGCCGAGCTGCTGTCCGCCAACGATCCTCCATCAGCAGCCGGTTAGAAGCCTTTGGAGCGCGCAACGCCCCACTGAACGCGGGAAAGCAAGCAGGAGGCGGAGGGCTGCAAATAGCAGGCATGGTGGATCGCGCGGTAAGCCGCCAGACCTTTGCCCAGCGGCTGGCTCGTGATCTTGCCAGAGCGAACCTCAAGATTACAGTTGGCGAATATCTGGTGGCTGTCGCTGTCTTTGTCTGTATAGCCATCCTCATCGGGCTGGTCACGAGAAACGTCGTCATTTGCCTGGTGCTGATCTTCGGAGCGATTGCGCTGCCGCGTCTCTACGTCAGCCGCAAGCGTTCGGCACGCCTGCGGGATTTCAATAACCAGCTTGCCGATACAATCACGCTGCTGGCAAACTCGCTGCGCTCTGGCTACAGCTTGCTCCAGGCGATGGAACTCGTCTCGCGGGAGGCGCGCCCGCCAATGTCTATGGAGTTCGAGCGGGTGGTGCGTGAAGTGGGCCTGGGCCTCTCGCCAGAGGAGGCGCTGGCAAATCTGGTGCGGCGCATTCAGTCCGATGACCTGGAACTGATGGTCACGGCCATTAACGTACAGCGCGAAGTCGGCGGGAATCTGGCCGAGATTCTGGATACCATCTCCAGCACCATCCGCGAGCGCGTGAAACTAAAGGGCGAGATCAAAGTCCTGACATCCCAGCAGCAGTACTCTGGCTATATCATTGCGGCCATGCCTATTGCGCTGGCGCTGATCCTTTTTGCCATTAACCCCACCTACATGCTGCGGCTGTTTACTGAGACGCACTGGTGCGGCATCTGCCTGATCGGAAGCAGCCTGGTAATGATTATCTCTGGATTTTTTGTGATTCTCAAGATCGTCAATATTGAGGTCTAAGCGTTCAGAAGACGAGGGAGCCAGATTATGCTAAAAGACCTTCTACCTGTTCTGGCGATGTTTCTCGCCTTCTTTGGGGTGCTGCTGGTGGTCTTCGGGGTGGCAGGGAGCAGCCGCCCCAAGCCGATGGAACAGCGCCTGCGCGAGTTTGCCCCGCGCCCCCGCTCGTTGGAAGAATTGGAGTTTGAGCAGCCCATTTCCGAGCGATTCTTTCGCCCGCTGTTGCAGCAGCTTTCGCGGCTGGTGTCGCGCAATACGCCCACCAACGTGATGGAGAACGCTCAGAAGCGCCTGCTGCATGGCGGCAACCCCAATAACCTGACGGTTGCCGATTTTATGGGCATCAAAGGGCTGGTCGCCGCCGTGTTGGCCGGGCTGGCCCTGGTGATTGGCTTCGTGGGCGGCGCTGGCTTCCTCGCTACCGTACTGCTCCTGATCGTGCTGGGCACGATAGGCTTTCTGCTGCCCGACTTCTGGCTTGGCTCCAAAGTGCGCCAGCGGCGCAGGAATCTCTTGCGCGCCCTGCCTGACGCGATTGATCTACTCTCCATCAGCGTCGAGGCTGGCCTGGGCTTTGACGCCGCGCTCAATCGGCTGGTGGAAAAGACACAGAATGAGTTAGCCTATGAGTTCGGGCGGGTGATTGCCGAGATGCGCGTGGGCGTGCCTCGACGCGAAGCCCTGCGGGCGCTGGCCGAGCGCACCGGCATTCAGGAACTGGGTATCTTTGTCACCGCCATTATTCAGGCGGAGCAGCTTGGCGCCAGTATTTCGAGCGTCTTGCACATTCAATCAGCGGAGATGCGCATTCGCCGCCGCCAGCGGGCCGAAGTGCTGGCGCATCAGGCCCCAATCAAGATGCTCTTTCCTATGGCCTTCTTGATTTTCCCGCCGATGTTTGTCGTCATCCTGGGGCCGTCAATCCCCACCGTGACCCATATCTTCCTGCCCCACCTCTTCCTGTAGCCTGGATTCTCAGGACGCTGAGGCCAGCCCGCGCTTCAGACGGGAATAAGCAGCCGTTTCGCTGCCCTTCTTATACCAAATTCGCATAAAGAGGATCGTTGTACTTGCAGCGCCGTCTTCCAGACGGCCAGTCGTTGTGCCGTCTGGAAGACGGCGCTGCAAGTGGCATCCGCAAGTATTCAAGTAGATGTGGTATTAAACGAGAAGACGTTAAGCAGGGCAGCGTTTTCTGCGCTTCATAGATCTTTGCTAAAAAAAGCAAAGAAGTATTGTGCTTTTTTCACTTTGTAGAAGCAAAAAAGGCTGGACGGTTGATAAAAGCTCTGCTATAATAAACTCAGGCAGGCGGCTCATCAGAGCAGTCAATGAGCGCGTTTTTCCCCGGTATGGTCAGGAAAAGCGCGAGCGTGTTGATGGCCGGTTCGGTGGAGGGCCATCGCGCAAACTGAGGAGGTGATGCGGGTCCAATCGGGACCGCGCGGCGCTCATATCAGGCGGAGGGCGCTGTCTGTTCAACGCCTGTATGTCACTTCTCTAAAGATAATGTGAATGGGGGAACCCCTATGAAGCGCATCCTCAGACGGTGGGTGGTTACAGGATTAGCCGCGCTCTGCCTGGCGTTGTTCGCAACAATCACGCCAGTGGCTGCGGCCAGCCCTCAAACCTCGATCCAGCCGATGACCGCTACTCCCTTCAAGGGAACCGTCACCAACTATGCGAATGTACGCAACGGCCCGACCCTCCATAATCGGATTCTTAGCGTTGATCGTCCCGGTACTGCGGTCACTGTGTATGCCCAGGTGAGGGGCGATTCCGTCTGGGCAGGGAATATCTGGGATCGTATCACTCCCACTACTGCCAGCCCTCGCTATATCTACTCGGCGCTTGTGCAAGGCCCCAGCACTGGAGGCGGCGGTGGGAATCCACCCACGACAACCAGCAAGGGCAAGTTAATCCTGGTTTCCATCTCTAAGGAGTGGCTGTGGGCCTATCAGGATGGCAAGCTCGTCTTAAACACGCCCGTGACGACGGCCCGTCCTGGCCTGAGCACGCCGGTAGGAACCTGGCATATCTTCAGCCACCTGCACCCGACCACCTTTTATTCTCCCTGGCCGCCCGGAAACCCCTACTGGTATCCGCCGACCCACATAGACTACGCGATGGGCTTCCATTCTGGCGGCTACTACCTGCATAACGCCTCCTGGCGCGGCAAGTATGGCCCCGGCACCACCGGCTGGCATTACGACCCGATTGGCGGCTGGATGTGGGGTACGCACGGCTGCATCAATGCGCCGCTCAAGGCGATCATCTGGCTCTATTACTGGGCGCCCAATGGCACAACATTGAAAGTAGTGAGATAGGCATTTGCTCGCGCCGCCTCGCCTGTTTTATATATTCATAGGAAGAGAGACCTGCGGTTCATGTCGCAGGTCTCTCTTCCTATGGTGAGCTACCATCGGCATCGGCTCAGGCGGTGGTGTGCTATACTTGGCGGTGATGGGCGCTTCTCCGCTGCGCTCTGCGGCCATCTGGAAAGCAGTGGGTGCGACAATGCGATCAGTCAAGAGAAGGTGGGCAGGCGCCCGCCTGCTGGCGACAAATATCGTGCGTGTCCGGCGCTTTCGCCTGCTGCGCTTTCGCCTGATCACCTTTGGATTGTATGAACCGCACGCCCTGTATCGTCGGCGGGTCTTTGCGCGCCCCTGGCGCCAGGTGAACCCGCGCGTTGCCTGGCTCTTGCTCTGGCGTACAGCGGCCTATAGCCGCTGGCTGGCGGAGATGGAGGCGGTGAGACAAAGCGGCCCGGCTGGCTGGTGGCAGCATCGCCTGGAACCGGCAGCGTATGAACGCCTGCGCCAATGGATCGACGCCGAAAACACGCCGCCTCCTGGCAGCGCCATCGAGTAGCAGAGGACTCATCTGAAGCCGAGCAGTGGGCCGCCGTATGTTCACGGCGGCCCACTGGTATGGATATTCTGCCTGGCTGCTCTGCCGACTTACTGATTCGCGCTACTGATTCCGGCGCGAACGGCTGGAGCGCACGCTGCCGCTGTCGCCGTAAGTTCGCCGCCCATTCATCGCAGCCGTCTGGCCGGTGGCCCCGGCTGAAGTGCTGGTCAGCACTTCCATCGCCTTGAGCCGCCAGTAGCGGGCGCTGGCCGGCTTTTTGAGCGAGAGATATTCCGCCAGAACATCATCGGTGATGTTCGGGTTCGCGGTCAGCGCCTCGATGGTCAGTTGCAGCTTATCGGCCCCGTCCACATCGGCGCGTATCGGGCCGCTGTCGCTGGAAGAGATCACTTCGGCGCTGCCAATTGCCAGCACCGGGCCGCTGATGGGGCCAGTATTGCTGTGGCCGTTGGCCCCCAGATCATCCAGATCATCCAATCCAGCCAGCAGATCAACCGCATCGGCAGTGGTCGAGCGGCTGCTGGGGCTTGCCAGCGCCGGGCGAACCGGAGCCGAGACCGCAGGCAGCGGGCCGGTGCTGCCAGCCGGGCCGATAGTCAGGCGGCTGCGATTGACCTCAGCAACGGTGGCTAGCTGACGCTGGAGCTTCTCCATATGCTCTTGCTGATCGGCGTCGGTAATCGTCTCGGCCATCATGGTGTAGACAATGCCCAGCAGCGGGAAGGATGAGGCCAGAAATGGGAAGATGTTGCTGAGCCAGGGGGCGTACTGCTCGGCCACGCTGAGCGCCGTGCTGCTGTGGAACTGTTTGGAATATGCCCAGTTCATGGCCCAGGAAAACAGCGTGCAGAGCAGGATCAGCAGCCAGTGCTGCCAGACGGCACGCCAGCTGCGATAGCGGCGATAACGCTGAAAGGCCGTCCAGCTCAGGAGATAAATAGTCACATCAATACTGATAGCGATGGAATAGCTGACAGCCCAGGACCACGGGGAGGTACTTGGTTCAAAAGAATTGAAGAAATACGCTACGTGTGGAATAGAGGCTGCCAGAAATACGGCGAAAGCTGCCCAGAAAAAATATCGCATACAGAGTCCAACCCGTTTCCTGAACGCTGCCACCGGCTGAGGAGGCCAGCCGATGAGAGCTACTCCCGACAACACAAACCCGCCGCACAACGCCCTCGTTGTGCAAGACGAGCTACCGTTCCTAGAGTAACACAGCGCGCAAGGGGCCGCATCAGGCGAGGAGCAGCATGACAGGCGGCTTCGCTGCTCTTACCCGTCGGTTCGTCGGGAAGCTGCCCAGTACCATTTTCCTACCAGGCTTCTCGCCGCTGCTGGCGGAGGCAGCGGTTCGGCACACAGCCTGCGCTGTATCACCCCCAGCCTGCGCTGAACCACTCATAGAGAACTGGATAAAAGGCGCTTTTCCGAAAGCTCGTCGCCAGACCCTTGACATCCTGTGGATGGGTATGGTATATTCTCTCTTACGTCGGCACAAAAGATGCGGTGCATCAGTCCGACGGAGGGATAGCGGGGCAGCCGGGAAGTTCGAGCAGTTCCTAACCACAGCTTTGAGAGATTTTCCGAAACCTACCCTAACCCCTTGACAAGCCCCCAAAAGTATGTGATAATATCAGGGCGCTCTTCGTAAGGGTCGTTTGTTTCTGAAGGACACGAGCGAGGCGCACCGGAAACACATCCGGGGATTCCAGAGCTATGCCCGCCGCCCAGCGTTCGTTGGGAAGAAGCGCGGGGAAGCACCTGAACAACTGCATAAGCGTAAATTGTGACGCACGGGTCATCAGCATCGTGAGAACACTATACGATGCGGGTATATTATGCAATGCGAACTGCGCAATTGCTTCAATTTTGCTGACCTGACGGAGGGCAGCTAAGCTACGCAGGGTGCATGGTGGATGCCTTGGCGCCAAGAGCCGATGAAGGACGCGGAGACCGGCGAAACGTGAACGGGGAGCTG
>DATBHW010000064.1 GCA_036557285.1 Ktedonobacterales bacterium | reverse complement strand
AGGTGTTGGCAAGCGAGGCGTGTTATTTGTAGCGCCGCCATCTTGGCGGCCAGCGTTGGCCTGCTGGTCCGCTGGCCGCCAAGATGGCGGCGCTACAAGTAACCCCGATAATTGGTGGAACCGCGGCGCTTCCGTTTTTGAGCCGCCAGGCAAGAAGCTTTCTGAGGAGATGTGCGCGCACTTTCCACACTCTGCCGCGAAAGTGCGGTATAATTCATATGGCTATGGTTGCCAGCGGATACGAACATGCTTGCCCAATCAGCTATGCAAAACCCATCATCATTACCCGCTCAGGACGCTCAGCCCGCCCCGATGATAAAAACCATATCGGGAGTGGTCGAGCGCATCACCTTCCAGAACGAGGAGAACGGCTATACGGTAGCTCGCTTTCTCCCTGACCCCACGCATCGTTCGCCCGGCGCGTCCAATTCAAGCCACCGCTCCTCGCGCGCCAGAAAGCGCGGCGAAGAGCATCTTGTTACCATCGTGGGAACACTCATCAGCGTTGTCGCCGGGGAAGCACTGGAGCTAAAAGGCTTCTGGCAGCATCACGCGCAGCATGGCTGGCAGTTCAGCGTCCATGATTACCGCTCCATCCTACCGGCCACTGCCCAGGGCATCCGCAAGTATCTGGGCAGCGGCCTGATTAAAGGCATCGGCCCAAAAACGGCGGAGAAAATTGTCGCCCAGTTCGACCTTGAAACCCTCTCCATCCTCGAAGAGACGCCCCAGCGGTTGATTGAAGTGCCTGGCCTGGGCAAGCGCAAAGTCGAAACGATTATCGCCGCCTGGGAAGAGCAAAAAGCCATCAAAGAAGTGATGCTCTGCCTGCAAGAACTCAGCGTCAGCACCAGCCTGGCAGTACGCATCTATAAGCAGTACCAGGATGCGGCTGTCACCGTCGTCAAAAACGAGCCATACCGCCTGGCCCGCGATGTCTGGGGCATCGGCTTCAAGACCGCTGATAAAATCGCTCAATCGCTGGGCTACACGCCGGACCACCCGGAGCGCATCAAAGCAGGCGCGTTCTTCGCCCTTTCAGAAGCTGCCGACAATGACGGGCATACCTACCTGCCGCTTCCCGCGCTCGCCAGGAAAGCCGCCGATCTCCTAGGCGTCAGTTCTGCCCAGGTCGAGAACGCCGTGACCGATCTGGCGCTGGAAGGCGGCATACAGCTAGAAACGTGGGAGGAAGGAGAACAGGCCACGCCCGATAGCTCCGCGCCCGCTGACGCGCTGGCCGTGTATCTGCGTTCCTTCTATGCCGCCGAGCAGGGTATCGCGCGCAATGTGCGGCGGCTGGCGGCATGCCCGCCAGAGCGGGGCAGCCTGGCCGAGTTGCAGCAGGTCCACTTTCCGGTCATGTTCGACTATCTCGCCAGCAGAGCAATGCTTTCGCTGGCAGAACAACAGCAGGCGGGCATCGTCATGGCGCTGACCAATCCAGTCAGTGTGCTGACGGGCGGCCCCGGCACCGGCAAAACGACCTCGCTGCGGGCGCTGATTCGCGTCCTCACGCTCAAGAAAAAGCGCGTCATTCTGGCCGCGCCGACTGGCCGCGCCGCCAAGCGCCTTTCCGAAGCGACGGGCATCGAAGCGAAAACGCTCCACCGCCTGCTGCAACTGAGGCCGGGCAGCCAATCGCTGTATGACCGCAACAACCCGCTCCCTGCCGATATGCTGATTGTGGATGAAGTGAGCATGCTGGATACGCTGCTGATGAACAGCCTGCTGAAAGGGGTGGCTACAGGAACACACCTGCTGCTCGTGGGTGACGCCGACCAGCTTCCCAGTGTGGGCGCGGGCAACGTGCTGGCCGACATCATCAACAGCGGCGTCGTTCCCATCACACGGCTGGAGCATATCTTTCGCCAGGGCGCTGGCAGCGCCATTGCCACCAACGCCCGGCGCGTCAACCAGGGACAGATGCCCCTGACCGGGCCAGATATGCGCGATTTCTTCTTCATTGCCCAGGACGACCCAACAGCGGCGCGAGACATGATCGTCGAACTGGTTGCCCGGCGCATTCCGGCCAGGTTTGGCGTTCGCCCGGAAGAGATACAAGTCCTCGCGCCCATGCACCGGGGAGCCTGCGGCGTGGGCGAACTCAATGAGCAGCTTCAGGCCGCGCTCAATCCGCCTGGCGCGGGCAAAGAGCAGAAGCAATACGGCGGCACGCTCTTTCGTGTGGGCGATAAAGTGCTGCAACTGCGCAACAACTACGACAAAGAAGTCTTCAATGGCGACGGCGGCGTAATTCGCGCGATTGCCCCCGAAGAGCAAACCATCACCGTCAGGCTGGACGATGGGCGCAGCGTCTCCTACGAGTTTGGCGAATTGGATGAACTGGCCCTGGCGTATGCCGTCAGCATCCACAAAGCCCAGGGGAGCGAGTACCCCGTCTGCGTCGTTCCGCTGGTCATGGAGCAGTATATGCTGCTGGAGCGGCAGTTGCTCTACACCGCCATCACCCGCGCCCGCCAGCTAGCCGTGCTGGTCGGCAGCAAAAGGGCGCTGGCGATTGCCGTCAAGAACGGGCCGAAGCCGATTACGCAGCAGGATGGTATAGACCCGTCCTCAGCGCCCTCGACTCCTGAGTCGCGGCATCGTTCCTCGCGCTATACCGCCCTGAGCATCCGCCTGCGCCAGAGCAGCAGTAAAGGCAGATGAATCACTTCTCGCTGAGGGTGATTTTCTTTGCAGCCTAAAGCAAAAGCGGTATCCCCATAGATAGCGTAGATAGTGTAGATGCTTTGTGATGAGTTATTCTTTTTCATTAAATATTCTAAATACTTATACCCTCTTTTTCATGAGGTTTCTTATGGTAGAATATCTACAGCATCTAGACCATCTATACTATCTACGCTATCTATGGGAGAGTGGGGATACTGAAGCCAAAACTTGATAAGAAGACTATCAAACTTCCCCTGAAATCCTGCATCTCTCAGCGTTCGGCTGTCGCCAGCAGACCATCGCTGATGTCGTACAGATCGTCGGCAATCTCCACCGCCTGCGGGTCATGCGTGGCAATCAAGAACGCCACGCCCTGCTCGGTAGCGACGCGGCGCATCAAGTGCAGAATGGTCCGGCCCGTTTGCGAGTCCAGATTGCCGGTTGGCTCATCCGCCAGCGTCAGTCTGGGGCTATGCGCCAGCGCCCGCGCAATCGCCACGCGCTGCTGTTCGCCGCCAGAAAGCTCCAGCGCGCGATGGCGGGCGCGTCCGGCCAGCCCAACCAGCGCCAGCGCCTCGGCGGCGCGCTGCTGCCGCTCGCGGGCTGTGGCTCGCGCCAGGCGCAAGGGCAGTTCCACATTCTCTAACGCCGTCAAACTGGGGAAGAGATGCGCCGCCTGAAAGACAAACCCCAGCGACTCGCGCCGCAGGGTCGTGCGCTGCTGTTCACTCACCTTCGCCAGTTCCTGACCAAAGAGCCAGACCGACCCCGCTGTTGGTTCATCCAATCCCGCGATCAGATTGAGCAGCGTCGTCTTTCCCGCGCCAGAGCGCCCGCGCAGCACTGCCACGCGCCCCGGCCAGAGCGTCAGATGCACGCCGCGCAGCGCCGCTACCTGCTCGCCCCCCACGATAAAGATGCGCTCCAATCCGCGCACCTCCAGCAGCGGCGAACTCCCCGCGCCAGCCGACAGGCTCAGCGAGCGTCTCGCGCCCGGCTCTGGCCCGCCACCAGGCGGCACTAATCGAACGCCTTTCATCGGCTCCTGCTCTCCTCGCACAATGTTTGCTGCTTTCCAGACGGCGTGCCTGTAGCGCCGCCGTCCCTGACGGCGAACCGCACCGCCAGCGCGAACGTCTCCCCTCCAGCGCCACATACCGGCGGGCCAGCGTTGGGCCGCCTGGAAGGCGGCGCTACAAGTGGCCGCTACGTCTCATCATCCTGGTAGGCGGCACGGCTCCCGGCAGGCCAGACCTCCAGATGCCCATCGGCCAGCCGAATCTCGGCGCGTCCCTGGAAGGGCAGCGCCTCCAGAAAATGGGCCGGGATTTGCAGCCGCCCAACCTTATCTATAATCACCGCCTCGTGGTGTGTCACTTCCAACACCGGCGCCCGGCCTACCGCCTCATACGCGCCCGACTCGCTCCAGTTGCGCTGCACCACCTGGCGCACTGTCTCGGTGCTGGTGCGCCCATCTCGAATGGCGATGGTCCGATCAACCGAATGCGCCACCGAAGCGTCATGCGTCACAATCACCATCGTCAGGTCCAGTTCCCGATTCAGGCGGCGCAGCAGCATAAAAATCGTTTCCGCTGTGCGGCTGTCCAGTTCGCCGGTTGGCTCATCGGCCAGCAGCAGCGGCGGTTGATTGGCAAGCGCCACTGCAATTGCCGCGCGCTGCTGTTCGCCGCCGGAAAGCTGCCCAGGCTTGCGATCTGTCTTCTGGCCCAGCTCCACCAGTTCCAGCAGCACTCGCGCCCGGCGGGAACGCTTCTGGCGCGGCCAGCCCGCCAGCGCCAGCGGCGCTTCCACATTCTCCCCAATCGTCAGGTCCGCCAGCAGATTGCGGCTGGTTTGCTGCCAGATATGCCCAACAACAATGCGGCGATAGTGAGTTCGCTGGCGGGCGCTCAGCTTCGTCAGATCATAGCCCGCCACCTCGCAGCGCCCGGCGCTGGGGTTATCCAGCCCGCCCAGGATATTGAGCAGCGTACTCTTCCCTGACCCGGACGCTCCGACCAGCGCCAGCATCTCCCCGCGCTGGACATGCAGGTCCAGACCCTGAAGCGCCACAACCTCCAGGTCAGCAACCTTATATATCTTGACCAGTGTATCGCACTCGATAAATGCAGCCCGCGCCAGTGCTGTACCCACTAATCTTCTCCCAGGCGCAGCGTGCGCCCCAGACCCAGCCGATTCGCATAGCTCGCCATCCAGAGCAGCGCCAGCAGCAGCGCCAGCGCCAGACAGCCATAGAACAGCCCCACCGCAGGCCAGTGAATCGCCAGTATCGAAGGCGGCACGTTTTGCGCCGCTGAACCGCTCTGGCCCGCGCCGAATTCGAGGTAGGGCAGCGTCGCCGTCGCCAGCGCCGCGCCCAGCGCAGTCCCGGCCAGCAGGCCAAACAGATAGATCGCCAGTTGCTCGCCCAGCAGCAAAAGCACGAGCTGCTTGCCACTCGCGCCGAGCGTTCGCAGCACCGCAAACTGCGTGGCGCGCTGCCGCGCCGTCAGGGCGCTGTAAATCAGGCTCCCCAGCACCGCCAGCCCGCCCGCCGCGATCACGCCCAGCAAGAGGACGCCGCGCAATCCCGCCTGCAACGGGTTCTGCTCTGCCGCTGCCTGGAGCGCCCGGCGGTCCCACACCTGCTGAAAATCCAGGTCCGTCTGCGCGAACGTCGAACGCAGCCGACTGAGCGCCCCGCCAGCATCAACGCTGCGCATCCAGAACTCGTTGGGGCCGAACAGGTCATTGCCGCTCAAACCATTGACCACACCAAGATAATCATGCAGGTCAATGACCATATACCCATGCCCATTGCGATCATACATCGTTGGAAAGTCCTGCGCCACTGCCCCTACGCGAAACTGCGCCTGAGCAAAGGTCGCCTCTGAGGGCGAGCCGGTAAAGAGATCGCCAACCGCCAGCTTATTCTCATCCAAAAAGGACTGACTAACCACTGCCCAGATCACCGGCGAATTCCCCGATTGCGCCCCGGCAAGCTGGTCGGGCGACAGCGCGTGCTGGCGCAGCGCAGCCATCAGCGCGTCCAGCGATTGATTGGCAAAGTCAGCGCGCCAGTAGGTCGCGCTGGCGAACGTCGCCGGATCAATCGCCAGCAGCGCGATAGTTGCCGAGGCCACATCCCTGGTATTGACGCTGGTGCGGCGTGCCGCGCTCACCGCCTGGATGCCAGGCAGGGCAGCCAGCGTCTTCTGTTGATCGAACGCCGCTGGTGTGGAATTGAGCGGGCTTTCCACTACGCGAAAATCGGCTCCCGCCTGATAACCAGCGCCGTCTACCTGGCTCTGGCCCAGCGAAGCCGAGAAGGTGAGCGTGAACAGGCCCAGCCCCACCGCCAGCGTCAGCAGCAGCACCAGCCGCGCATAATGCAGCGGGCTGCGCGCAATCTGAATCAAGGCCAGCAAGCCCGTAGCCCCGCGACCACGTGCCGCCAATCGCGCCAGGCCGCGCACCAGCAGCGGGAAGAGGCGCAGAGCCAGCAGCGCCCCCGCCAGCAGCAGCAGCCCCGGCGCGAGCAGCAAGAGCGGATCGGAGGCCGCGCTCCCGCCCAGCAGGCTGCGCACACCGACCCCACCAAAATAGTTCAGTTCTACATAGCCAGCCGCGCACAGCACAGCCAGGCCAACATCCAGATAGAGACGCTGCCAGAGCGGCTGACGCATCGAACGCGCCTGCTCGCGCCGGAAGGCCAGCACATCCAGTCGCGCCGCGCGCAGCGACGCCAGCGCCAGCGCCACCAGGCACAGCGCCGCCGCCAGCGCCGCAATCAAGAAGATCGAGTTGGGGAAAATGACCGCGCCCAGATAGCCCGCGCTGACCAGCCCCACCGCAGCAGGCAACAGCCAGGAGACCAATCCCCGCGTCAAGAGCGCCGCCAGCCAGGGGCCGAGCAGTGCCGCCGCCAGGGCCAGCGCCGCGCCCTGCGCCAGATAGAGGCCCAGCACCTGCAAGCCGCTGGCCCCCCGGCTCTTGAGGGTGGCAATCTCTGCGGCCTGGCGCTCCACCAGCAGGCCAGCAACCACCACGATATAAAAGAGGATCAGCCCCAGCACCTGCGCCATCACCACATACAAGGGCAGCGCCAGCAAATCAAGCTTGTGCTGATAGTCGCCGAGCAGATGATTCAAGCCGGTATTCACCTGCGCCTGGCGCACCCCATGTATCGGCGTCAGCCGATTGGTAATCTCGGCGGAGAAACGGGAGAGACTGTCCAGCGTCTCATTCAGGTGGGCGATGTGAAGCTGTTCCGGCTGGATAGGGTAGTCCCAAAAGGCCGTCGCTGGCAGGTTGGGAACCCCGGCCAACTGTGCAAAGAAGACATCGCTGTTCACCAATAGGGGATAGAGCAGTGGCTGGCCTGCGCCCTGGCTGCTGCCAAACGAGCGCCCAAACCAATAGGCATCGTTCGGATCGTTCGGCATCCAGATGCCAGCAACGCGCAGGGGAAGCTGGCGCGTGTGGTCGCCAAAAGGCACAATCACCAGCACATCGCCCACGTGCAGATGATAGGCGCTCGCCATCTCATCCGTCACCAGCGCGGCAGGCGTATCGCTTTGTTTGGGCAGAGCGCCCGCCTCCAGATGAATATGCGCTCCAGCCGACTGATAATCATAGGCCAGATAGCGCGCTTCCACGGGAGGCACCGCGCTAATATTAAACTGCTGGCTGCCCGCCGCCTGAAGCAGCAGCGGATCGCTGATGAGAACGCGATGGCCCGCGCCGATGAACGAGGCCAGATATTGGTTCACCAGCCCGGCCTGCGTCGTCTCGGCTGTCTGCGTCGCCTTGTCATCCGCCGCGCTAAATTGGACGCTCACTTCCAGATCGCGCGTCACGACATCGCTGGTATGCAAGTCTTGCTGAAGGCCAATATCGGAAACGGTATCTGCAAAGACCGGAACGGTACAAAATAACACCGTCGCCGCCAGAATACCCAGGCCCAGGCTCGCCAGCAGCAGCGCGTTATGCGCAAAGCGCCGCCGCGCCAGTGAAACCGGGGCCAGGATACGGGTCATCAACGGGCGCCGTCGGCGGCGCACCGTTGGGGTTACTTTCCGTTGTTGAATCGCCATGCGAGCGCATACATCCTTATCAAAGAAGGCTCCATTACCTCCACGCCACCACATACCGCGCAGACCAGGCAAACGGAGCAAAATCTCTGCCATTGCTCGCACATGGTATCATAGAGTCTGCGTCCCGTCAGCAAGCGCCCAATACAAACAGGGTTCCACCACCTATCGGGGGGCGCCACTTGTAGCGCCGCCATCTTGGCGGCCAGCGATTCGCCAGGGTGAGCGTGCGCCCTCCAGGCCACCGGACCAGCAGGCCAGCGTTAAGCCGCCTGGAAGGCGGCGCTACAAGTTGAGTATTACCCTATCAGACCAGACGAATCGGGGTTCTCAGTCGAGACAAAATGAGCGGGTACTTCAAGGAGGGGCAGCGTCATCCGGCGCACGCCGGTGATATACATGCTGCCGTTGGGTGTGCGCGTCGTGAAGTACTTCTGGGCAAGCAAGCCCAGCGGGCGAGCCACCACCAACGCCGCCGTCGAAGCCAGGATCACATTATTGAAGGTGTTATAGGGTCTGCGCAGCTTCGCCACGCTCATAGCCGAAAGTCCGGTCAAGATGCCAGCCACCGCCAGGTTCGTCCCGCAGCGTTCGTGAATCGCCATCTCTGGCTCGCCATTACGCAGCCGATTCAGCGCCTGCTCTGCCGCTGGCCTGATGGCTTCAGTGGGTACATCTCCAAACACAAAAAAGCCCGCAGCAAACGAAACGCCCGCCAGCCGGACATCGGGAAACGCTTTGCTGAGCAGCACAATGGTCGCATGTTCCAGCGCGTGATTTTGCCGCACAGCGCCGCCGAGCAGCATTTGCTGCGATACTTGAGAAACAACGTTCATGGAAAAAACCCTCTCTTACCAGAGCCTGGATTCTTATTGAACTACATTGAAAATCACGATCTCATCCCCGAAACGCACCTGATCGCCATCAGCCAGCGGCTGCGGCCAGCGGATACGCACGTTATTGACAAACGTGCCATTGGCGCTGTTTTTATCCTCCACTACCCAATGCCCATTCTCAAAACGTAAGATGGCATGCTGGCGTGAAACGGTGAGATCAGGGATGATAATATCATTGCCAGTCGTGCGCCCAATGGAGGTCGTATCCTGATGCAGCGTGAAATGACGCCCCGTGAGTGGCCCATTCATCATCGAAAAGCGGGCATAATAGGGTCTTCCAGACTGCCCCAGGAAGCGGTCACCCTGGGCGCGCCGCCCGGAGAGATCATAGCCGCAGGTTGTGCAGAAAAGCTTCCCTTGCAGGTTCACCGCGCTACAGCGAAAGCAGGTAATCCCCTGGGGTGAAGACCCCGGTGAAGCCGAGATGCCCGGTTGCCCCCCAACTGACCCCGGCTCTCCCTGGGGAGAAGTCGGGGCAGGAAATGCGGGCGCCACCGCCTGAAACGCGCTGGAAAAGCCGATAGATGGGCCACGCAGAGCCATATTGATATTATTGAGCGCGTCAATCATCTCCGTTGCCGATTGAAAACGGTTGTCCGGGTCTTTCTCCAGCGCCTTGATAATCACCTGCTCCACCAGCGGCGGCAGGTCTGGAGCAAACTGGCGCGGCGGCGGCAGCGGCTCGTTGACATGCTTGAGGCTGATGGTCAGCGGCGCGTCACCCGGAGACCCAAACGGCACGCGCCCGGCCACCGCCTGATACAGCACGATGCCCAGGGAATAGAGATCGCTGCGTGGGCCAACGTTCGGCAAGCCGGTACTCTGCTCAGGTGACATATACTGCGGCGTTCCAATGCCGACACCGGTGCGCGTCAGCGCCGTATTGGCTTCCAGAATCTTGGCGATACCAAAATCAGAGAGCAGCAAAAAGTTGTCGCTGCGCAGCAGCATATTGCCCGGCTTAATGTCGCGGTGAACGATATTATGCTGGTGGGCGCACTCCAGCGCCTGGCACGTCTGTAAAACCATATCAACGGCGTCACGGAGCGGCATCGGCTGGTTGGGCTTCAAGCGCCGCTTCAGCGTACCCCCGGAGACATATTCCATGACGATATACGTCGTACCGTCCTGCTCACCAAAATCATGCACCGGCAAAATATGGGGGTGATAGAGCTTGGCAATCGCTCGCGCCTCGCGGACAAAACGCTCCATAAACGTGGGGTCTTTGGCATACGTAGCGGGCAAGACCTTGATCGCCACGAACCGATCCAGCGCAGGCTGATAGGCTTTGTAGACCGTCGCCATGCCGCCCTGCCCAATCTGCTCAACCACCTCAAGCTGCCCCAGCTTCTTGCCGATAAGCGCGCTCATCTCACATACCCTCTCTTGACCGAAGCAAGCTATCTATGTGAATCAACATGTATTGGGATGCTGGGCCACATGTGTAGCAACCAACCAAAAAGCGCAGGAGCAGGCTAGCCTTCCCAGCGCATCTACACAAGAGAACCAACCTACCCTTGAATAGTAGCTGTGATTATTATACCATAGGTGGTCGTCACGCTACAGTTCCAGGATCATAATATCCATGTGGAGCGGTGCATCTTTCCATTGTTGGGAATGCCTGGCGCTTGTGGAGCAGCCAGGGCGGCCCGGCGCTTCTGAGGAAGCGAGGAAACAAGGAGGAGGTTCCATAGCAGGCTTTTCAGGTTGTTTCAGCGCGCGAGGCCGATCCAGGGGAGAGCGCAGCCATCGCAGCCGACTGTTGTTGTCCGACATCAGCAGCCGGTTGAGCCATATCTTCCGGCGCAGGCTCCGCAGGCTCCGAGGTGTCCGGCGGAACCGGAAGTTGCCCGGTAGTGCGCGGCAGCGGGCGCGGCGCTAAGGGGGCGCGCATCAACGCCAGAATGCGATCAACCTGTGTCCCTGTCGGCGCGGGCCAACCCACCCGTTCGCCACGATGCAGCGCCTCCAGCAGCGCAATCAGTTCGCCGACTGCTGCTTCCAACTGCCGATGCTGGCGGGCCTCATCAAACATGCGCTCCTGTCGATCAAGGAGGCCGTTCAATTTGGCCGCCACCTGGGCAAGCTCCCCTTCTTTGGTTGCCACGCGAGCGTGTAAGTCACCGCCAGCCACACGACCCAGCACCCCTTGCACCATGCTGATATTTCCCCGAAGCTGGCGTAAATGAATATCCGATTCAATCCGCACCCGCGCTACCTCCGCGCTGTTCCAATGTTCAGCGAGGCCAGGCTGCTCGCTCCTGTCGAGAACAGCCAGCAGCGCGTAGAGTATCCAGCCCAGGCAGGCCAGCGAACCCAAAAACTCCAGTGCCAGCGTCACCGCTGTTGGCGGGCGCAATGAGAGATGCGGCAGGCCAGCCAGATCGAACAGCGTCAGCAGCGTCAACGCCCCAGCCTCAATATAAGCCGTCGTCAGCATTTCGCGCCGACCTGCAAGCACCAGCGCCAGCAACGCGATCCCTGGCAGCAGCAGAGCAAGTACCAGCGATGGCCCCAGCAGCAGCCAGAGACACATCAGCGCGCCTAGATCGCCACCCAGGATGATCCAGCGCGCCAGATTCAGCCGGTCAAGGTGTTCCACGCACCAGTACGCCGCCACTCCATAAAAGGCCATTAGCATCGCAAGCAGGAGCAGCAAAAGCCAGCTTCTGTCCAGGCTTTCCAGAAAGAGAACCGTCAATGTTCCTGCCAGCAAAACACCACCCAGGCCATG
Organism: Ktedonobacterales bacterium; assembly: GCA_036557285.1. Classification (NCBI taxonomy): domain Bacteria; kingdom Bacillati; phylum Chloroflexota; class Ktedonobacteria; order Ktedonobacterales; species Ktedonobacterales bacterium. Next base: position 115,968 of record DATBHW010000064.1, on the reverse strand, counting down.
AAGCAGCGAGCAGCGCAGCAAGAAGGTCGTGCGTAAGGTCGTTTCAGTAGGCGCTGTTGGTCCCCGCCCAAGCCGCCGCTTCCAGGCGCTCTGACGGTCTGCGCCGCGTATACTAAACCCAATATGATCTACCCGCTGTGGCAAAGAGCGCGTGTGGCTAGCGGAGATTGCCCTGGCCGCGCCGCGCGTTTCATCCAACTCCGGCAGGTATAGTTCTCGTGAGCGATGGAGACCGTCACGCAATCCAGCCATCGGATCTCCCCTCCTTCGCAGAGAGCGCCTCTACTCAGCGCATTTGGCGCGCATACAGGCCAACAAGCAAACAAACTCTTGACAATGCTGCGCCGATATGCGATACTGCTTGATAAAGCAAGCACAATCAATCAAAGAGAACAAGAGCGAAACGCATTGACGGAACGAGTAGGTCGCTCACTCGCCCAGAGAGTCCGGGGTTGGTGTGACCGGATGCGAGCAGCAGGCCGAATATCCTTCCTGAGCAGCCAATCGAACGTCTCACCATCGGGTTGATGCAAGTAGACCTGGCCGGTATCCCCGCCCGTTACTATACGGGGCAGGCGTGAACGCGCGCCTGAACTGAGTGCAACTTTTCGCCTGTGCTCTGGCGCTTCTCGTAAGCGCGCCAGCGCGGAACGATGCGAATCAGGGTGGTACCGTGGGAATCAATGCCTGCCCCTGGCTGGGGCGGGCTTTTTTATTGGAATGTATCAGGCGAGGAAACCACGATGAACACCGATCTCTTGTATCATACCGACAGTTATACCCGCAATTTCAATGCCAGAGTTCTTGCCCAGCGCGAGAACGCCATCGCCCTTGATCGCACCGCTTTCTTCCCAGGCGGTGGCGGACAGATGGCTGATCGCGGCTTCGTGCGCTGCGAGGGCCGGGAATGCGCCGTCACCAGGCTGTACAAAGGCGAAGACGGTTTGACCATGTGGCATGAACTGGAGGGCGCGCTTCCAGCGGTTAGCGCCGAGGTTGAGGGCGTGCTGGATTGGGAGTTTCGCTATCAAATGATGCGCACCCACACGGCGCTGCACATTCTCTGCGGCCTGATCTTCCGCGATTATGGCGCGCAGGTTACAGGCGGCCAGATGTATCCAGACCGCGCCCGCATGGATTTCGCGCTGGAACAGTTTGACCAGAACACCGTCCGCGCTATCGAGGAGAGCGCCAACGCAGCGATTCAAGCGGCGCTGCCCATCAAGGTGTACACGCTGCCGCGTGAGGAGGCGTTCAAGATACCCGATCTGATTCGCACCAAGATCAACTTGCTGCCGCCCAACATTCCAATGGTGCGCATTGTGGAGATCGTAGGCTTAGACCTTCAAGCCGATGGTGGCACACATGTTCACGATACCTCCGAAGTCAAAGGCATCAAGGTTCTCAAGACCGAGAACAAAGGCAAGATCAATAAACGTCTGGAGATTGGCCTGGTAGATTAAAGAGACCAGAATGATAGTGTAAACACTTTTCGAGGTAGTAGATGGCACAAGCAAAAACAACCCTGTTTCAAGCCGCCCTCCCGGCCAATCGCGTTGATTATCCTGCGCTGGAGCGCGAGGTTCAGGAGTGGTGGGACACGCATGGCACGCTGGAAAAGTACCTCCAGCGCAACGCCAACAGCGACAAGCGCTTCTCGTTTATAGACGGGCCGATCACGGCCAACAACCCGATGGGCGTGCATCACGCCTGGGGCCGAACCTACAAAGACCTCTTTCAACGTTACAAGACCATGCAGGGCTATCGCCAGCGTTACCAGAACGGCTTTGATGCTCAGGGTCTCCACGTCGAGGTTGAGGTCGAAAAAGAGCTGGGTCTGAACAACAAGCGCGAGATCGAAACCTATGGCATCGGCGCCTTTGTCGAACGATGCAAAGAGCGCGTGCTGCGCTTTGCCAAACGTATCACCGTGCAATCCATCCGCCTGGGCCAGTGGGTTGATTGGGACAACTCGTATCTCACCATGTCGGATGAGAACAACTACACCATCTGGCAATTCCTGAAGCTCTGCAATGAAAAGAGCTACATCTACAAAGGCAACGATGTGATGCCCTGGTGTCCTCGCTGCGCCACCGGCATCTCCGACGCGGAGATCAGTGAGGGGCGCAAAGAGGTCATGCATACCAGCGTGTACGCGCGCCTGCCACTAGAAGGCCGCGAAAACGAGTACCTGCTCGTCTGGACGACCACACCCTGGACGCTTCCGGCCAACGTCGCCGCTGCGGTCAATCCTGATCTCACCTACGTGAAGGTACGGCAGGATGGCGTTTATTACTATCTCTCGCAGGACGTGTTGCCCAGGCTGCAAAAGCTGCGCGGGCGCGACAAGGGCGAGGTGGAAGTCGTCGAAGTCCTGGCCGGGCGCGATATGCTGGGCTGGCGCTATCGCGGCCCATTTGATGATCTGCCTGCCGCGCAGGGCGTCACACATGTGATTGTCGCCTGGGATGAAGTCAGCGCCACTGAAGGAACCGGCATCGTGCATATCGCGCCAGGCTGTGGCCGCGAAGACTTTGCCCTCTCCAAAAAGCATCATCTGGCTGTGCTGGCTCCGGTGGATGAGTCCGGCGTGTACATTGATGGCTATGGCTGGCTCAGCGGGCATGGCGTCACTGAAGTGGCCGAAGATCAGAAAACGAACGTCGTTGCCCGCTTCTTGCTTGATGACCTCAAGAAGAAGGGCTTGTTCTATCAGACCGAATCCTATAAGCACGTCTATCCGCACTGCTGGCGGTGCAAAACCGAACTGATCTTCCGGCTGGTTGACGAGTGGTTCATCTCCATGCGCGAACTGCGCTATCAGATGATGGAGATCGTCCAGCGCATCCGCTGGATTCCTTCGTTTGGCCTGGAGCGCGAGATGGACTGGCTGCGCAACATGGAAGACTGGATGATCTCCAAGAAACGCTACTGGGGTCTGGCGCTGCCCATCTACGAGTGCCCGCAGTGTGGCGCGTTTGAGGTGATCGGCAGCGAAACCGAGCTAAAAGCGCGCGCCGTCGAAGGCTGGGAAACGTTCGAAGGCCATACGCCGCACCGTCCCTGGGTTGATGCGGTTAAGATCGCCTGCGCCCACTGCGGCGCGGTGGTTTCGCGCATCAAGGACGTGGGCAACCCCTGGCTGGACGCGGGCATCGTCCCCTATTCCACGCTGGACTATCGCCACAACCGCAACTACTGGCGCGAATGGTTTCCTGCCGAGTTCATCACCGAAAGCTTTCCGGGCCAGTTCCGCAACTGGTTCTACTCCATGCTGGTGATGAGCGCTGCGCTGGAGAATACCGAGCCGTTCAAGACGGTGCTGGGCCATGCCACGCTGCTCGATCAGAACGGCGAGGAGATGCACAAGAGCCGGGGCAACTCTATCGCTTTTGACGAGGCCGCCGAGCTGGTCGGAGCCGACACCATGCGCTGGCTCTATATGAACCATCCGCCGGAGCAAAACCTGCGCTTCCCGCGCATCCCAACTGAGCAAGACGCCCAGGAGGCCCAGGCCAAAGGCCAGCCGGTGCGCCTCAGCGACCTCTGGCTCAACGTGCGCACGGCGCTGGATAAGCTCTGGAACGTCTACTCATTCTTCGTCACCTATGCCAATATTGACGGCTTTGACCCGACGCGCCACAGCCTGCCCGTCGCTGAGCGCAGCGATCTGGACCGCTGGATTCTTTCTGAGCTTCAGCAAACCATCGCCGAGGCCACGCAGGGGCTTGACCTCTTCGAGACGAAGGGGCCAGCCGGAGCTATCGGGACATTCCTCGACAACCTCTCCAACTGGTACGTTCGGCGCAGCCGACGCCGCTTCTGGAAGAGCGAGGAAGACACCGGCAAAGTAGCCGCGTACCTGACACTGTACGAGTGCCTGGTAACGACGTTGAAACTGCTCGCGCCCTTCACGCCGTTCCTGACTGAAGCGCTCTATCAGAATCTTGTCGGCAGTGTCAACCAGAACGCGCCGGAAAGCGTCCATCTGACTGAGTGGCCTGTTGTGAATGAAGCGCTCGTTGATGAGCGGTTGGCGCGCGAGACCCGTCTGGTCATGCGCATGGTGAACCTGGGGCGCGCAGCGCGGGAAAAAGCGCAGATTCGGGTACGCCAGCCGCTCTCGACGCTGTATGCGCGCGTCACCACCGCCGACGAGCGCGCCAGCCTGGCGCGGCTGGCCGATCAGGTGTTGGAAGAACTGAACATCAAGCGGCTAGACTTCTTCCCTGAAGACAGCGACATGCTCGTCTACACGCTCAAGCCGCGCATTAGCGTGCTGGGGCCAAAATATGGCTCGCGCATGAAGGCGCTGCTGGCGTCCATCAACGCGCTGGATGTTGGCGCCACTGTGCGCCAGCTTCAGGCAGCAGGTCAGGTCACGCTTGACGTTGACAGGCAAAGCGTGGCGCTGACTGAGGAAGAGCTAGAGGTGGTCGGCGCCGCCAGGACCGGCTACGTCGCCGCTGAAGAGGCTGGCTATGTCGCCGTCATCGAAACTAGCCTGACGCCTGAACTCCTCGAAGAGGGGCTGGTGCGCGATCTGACGCATTACCTGCAAGATATGCGCAAAAAGGCCGATTTCCTCATCGAAGAGACGATCAGCGCGCGGCTGGTCACGGACAGCGAATTGGCCGAAGTCCTCAAACGTTACGCCGACTACATCAAGGACGAAACCCTGGCGCGCGAACTGGCGGTGCTGACAGAGGAAGCGCCTGATGCAAATGGGGCCGGAGCGTTTACTGATAGCATCGCCCCGGCCAAACTGGGTGGGCATCAGGTGCATGTCACCCTCAAACGACTTTCTTGACCGTGCGCTCTAGCGCACGCCGGGGTGTCTGCTCTATAATGAAGGGAGACATTCCGGCGCGCGCTTTAGAACGCAGTGTAGGACTCTTGTCCAGAACAATTGACCGGCCCATGTCCCAGTGGTATACTCAGCAGTATTGCTGGCTCAGCCAGAGCCAGACTACATAATCAGGCGGTGTACTCTGATGTTTCAGCAATACATGGAGAAAACCTGCCACATTTGTGAACAGGTGGCTGCGGGACGTTGCCCACAGTGCCGTCACCGCTACTGCATCGAGCATTTTCCGCTCGATCAGCACCAGCCATGCAGCCAGGTGCAGGAGCGCAACACCGAGCGCCACGTCTGTTATGTCTGCGGCGCGCTGGTACGTCCCACCCAATGGTCGGCTAATCTGGTCGCGCATTATTTTGATACCGGACTCTGCCTGGGCTGCAAACGCTACGTCTGTGACGAGCATCATACCCGACGCAAGCAGGAGCGCATGGTGATTGAGCGCGACGGTATGTCCAGCCATCGCTACCACTACATCTTGCGCTACTGCGATCTCTGCTCGCCGCTGCGTCAGATGCAGGGGTTGCTGGGCATGGCACAGTGGCTCATGGCCGGTCTCGCCGTGACGCTGGGCCTCTTTTTCTGGTTTCATCACTAGCGTATCTATCGGTCCCGGTTGAGGCAACTGAGAGATTCCGAGCTATCAAGTAGACGGGGTGGTGTTATGGCCGTTGGGCTGAACATCGAAACAGTTCTGAGCAAATATCGTCTGATGGTGGGCAACGAGCTTCGGCGCTTTCTCGATCAGGCAGAACAAGAGGCTCAGGTGGAGATGCTCTCCCCGTTTTATGGGCAGATGCGTTATCACCTGGGCTGGGCACATGCTGATCTCAGCCCGATTGAAGATAAGCCTGGCAAGTTCCTAGGCAAGTTCCTGCGGCCCACCCTGCTGCTGCTGGCGCATCAAGCCTCGTTCCCTGCCCAACCTTCCTCGGACGATACCAGGGGGCTTCCCTATCGGCTTGAGCAGATTCTTCCAGCCGCAGTCGCCGTTGAACTGGTCCATAATTTCTCATTGATTCACGACGACATCGAAGACAACGACCCTCTGCGTCACCATCGCCCCACCCTCTGGAAGCTCTGGGGCCAGCCACAGGCCATCAACACCGGCGACGGCCTCTTCTGTATTGCTCGCCTGGCCCTGTGGGAACTGGCGAAGAACGGCGTTGATGCCCACACGATCCTGACACTTGCCCGTATCTTCGACAGCGCCTGTCTCGCGCTCTGCGAAGGTCAGCACCTGGATATTAGCTTCGAGCGCCAGCGCGAGATAACTGTTGCCTTGTACCTTAGCATGATTGGCCGCAAGACTGCCGCGCTGATGCAGTGCGCCACTGAAATGGGCGCGCGGCTTGCCACCAGCGATGCCAGCCAGATTGCCCGGCTTTCTACGTTTGGTCGCTCGCTTGGCATTGCTTTCCAGCTTCGTGATGATCTTCTGGGCGTCTGGGCCGCTGAAAACGAACTGGGCAAAGCCCCTGCCGGAGACATCCGCCGCAAGAAAATGAGTCTGCCGATTATTGACGCGCTGGAGCATGCCGCGCCCGCGCAGCAGGACCGCCTGCGCGCGATTTACGCCGAAGAGGGCCAGGCCAGCGATGAGCAAGTCACTGAGGCGCTTGCCATCTTTGCCGCCAGCGGTGTTCGGCTTCGCTGCCAGAAACGGCTTGCTTCGGCTATTCTGAGCGCACAACAGGCGCTCGAAGCGATTGCCTGGAGCGAGTCTGGCGAACAGGCCCAGCATGAACTGAACGCCCTGCTCACTTTCCTTGCCCGTGAGGCGCATCGTTCATAGCCGCTTCAAGTAACAGCGGCCCTCAACCCAATCTGGTCTGGCTCTGCGCCAGCCGTTGAAGCAGCCGATCTACATCTGATGTGAGCGCCGACACCTGCGCCGCTGATGGCTCGGCATTTCCATAGCGCGCCTGTTCATACGCCTTGGTCAGCGCCTCCAGGTCCGGGTCAGAGACGCCCGGCGCTTCGGCTGCTGCTCCTTCCAACGGCGTGCCTGACGCATCAAGCGATGATGGCTCTGGCAGCCTCGCCAATCCTGGCCCCAGGCGCTGAGCAAACTCCTGGGGGGTTTCAGTGGCGCGCCGCCCCAATCCCTGCGCGCTGGCCTGACCCAGCACGCGCCGATAGAGCGCCCGCACCGAATGCTGCGATACGCTGTCAAGGTCTTCTTCAGAAGGGCGCTGACGCTGAAAACGCGAGGTCAGGCTGGCGAGCAAAGCGCGCAACTGCGCCCCCAGGATGCCTGCCGCTCCAAGGTCTTCTCTTTCTTCATCCCCCGCCTCTTCACTGCGCCGCGCCGCAATCCCTCGAAAGATGCGAATGAAGATGATCAGAAGAATGATGATGCCAATACCAATCAACACCCAGCGACCAATCACGAGCCATTCCACCGGCAAGGACGCGCTCCCTTTGGGAAGCTGCGGAGGTTTCGGCTGTGGAGGCTGGCCTGAAGGTTGATTAGCAGGGGCGATTTTGTCAAAAGCCGCTTTTATCGCCGACACAAATGGGTTGAGCAGCCAGAAGAGGATATAGCCCACCCCTACAGCGATCCAGCCCAAAACTGCGCTGATCCCATCCCAGGCCGGTCTCAGCGCAGAAACCACTCCAAGTAAGGCACGATAGGAGAATGCCTGCTCTATGCCGAGCAGAACGATCACCAGCGCCCCACTGAGAGCCAGCATGCTGATAAGCCAGGAGCGCGTTGGGTCTGCCTGAGACGCTCCTTGGCGCCGCCCACGTCGAATCTCGGCCAGCCGCGCCAGAGAAAGGGACACGAGGCCAACAAACAGAAATAATGGGAGCGTCAGCCCCAATTGTTCTACCAATCCTCCTTGCACAGTGGGGCGGACTGTGCCAATAAGCAGCGCCGCCGCCACCAGCGCCGCAAAGCCGACTTTGAAGCTTCTGGCGACTGGTTCAGCTTCAATCTTGTCTCGCCCCAACCGCAGCCCACGCCACCACAGCAGCGCCAGCAAGATGCCCACGCCAATCGAAGCTTCGACGCGCGCGTTCACTGACTGGAAGTCATGAAACAATGCGCTGATCCAGGCTCCTTGCCAGAGAGGTCCGTTGGCAGAGTAAAGGCGCAGATACCAGGCTAGCAGAAGCGTGGCAAGCGCGCCTATGCCGCCCCACAATATTATCCACCCTCTGATCGCCGGTTGCCTTACCAGCCAGCGAGCCAGATAGTACGCTTCTAGAAGCGCGACCAGCAGCGCCCAGGTTGGGAGCAGCGCCTGGCTCGCGTCGTTCGTTGTCCATGCCGCGCCCAATTGCAGGAGCGCCCCCAGCGGCAGCGCCTGCAAAATCAGCAGACCAAGTGGCAGCGAGACACTTTCAAGCCAGAATGAACCTGTACCCAGCCTCAGAGTCCTCTGGCGCTGGGGAGATGTCGCGCGCTGCTGCCTGGGCCATAATTTCATGCCAGACCTCCTCGGCTCCCAGCCGATACACGAGCAAACCCGGAGCCTCAATCGGCTCATTCCCCGCAACAAGCAGTGCTACCGCATGCCCACGCGCCCGCGTCTGAGTCAGCGCCTCGATCAACACAGGCGTCACTGCGGCGGCGGTACTCACCAGCACAATCGTTGTGCCAGCGGGAAGACGGGTCTGCTCTCTCAGAAAAAGCTCCTCAACAGGCGAACCCCAAAAAGGAACGAGGCGAGCCAGCGCCTCCAGCACGCGCGGAAGCTGTTCTGGCCGACTGGATGGCCGCAGACGGACTCGCGCCGCCCCAATTCCCTCTTTGGAGGGGTCGGCGCCAGTGGCCGGGGACAGGTCGTCCACATCCGTTGTCGCCTGCACCCCATTAGCGAAGAGGCCCACCGCGTAGCCCTGCTCGACAGCCCAGGCCGCTACCGACGCGGCAGCCGTCATGGTCAGTTCGAGCAGGTCCGGGTTCACTCCCAGGGCTGGATTGGCAAAACTGTTGACGTTCAGAAAGAGCGCCAGCGTCCAGGTCGTCGTTGGTTCATAAACCTTACTCTGCAAAGTCATCGCTCGCGCCGTCGCCTTCCAATGAACCCGGCGCAGATCATCACCAGGCAGCCAATCACGCGCTCCAACCACACGCAGTGGGTCTTCTAGCAGGCGGCGCTGCGCAGCCCGCTCTCCAAATGGATGGCGTGAGGGCAGACCAAAACGTTCGATGGGCAGGATGGGCGGATAGACCAACAGCGTATCAAGCTCTTCGAAACGCTGATCGCGGACCAGCAAGCCGAATGGATCGCCGCTGCGCAGCCGCACCGGACCCAGCGTAAAAATGCCGCGCGCCACACATTGCACCTGATAGCGCCTGCTGACCCGCTGAAACCACCAGAGCGAGAGCGCCGTCGCAAGTATCATGCGCCGTGGCTTGTAATGCGGTCCCAATCTTCCACCGTGAAGCTTCAGAGGTTCAGGAAACTCGTCTTCGACCTCCAGCCAGGGCAGGGGCAGGCCCTTGCGGTTTTCCACGCTTAGTCGGAATGTAATCGTTTCACCGAAAAAGGCGCGCCGCTCCTCTAGCTGCCTGCGATAGATCACTCCCGCAAAGCAAAACCGATACCAGAGTTCCGGGACCACCGCCAGCGTCAGGGCCAGGAGTCCCGCGACAAAAACCAGGGGTTGATGGAACACGACACTGGCGATCAACAGGACAAAGGCCACGATATACCAGGGGCGGCGCGCCCGCAACTGTTCATCAGATAACCAGGCTCCCTCATCAACTCCCGCTTGCATGGCTCACCTCTGCCTTTACTGATCGCTGCCAGCCGCAACGGGAGCATCCAGGCCAATCGCCTCAACCGGTGTCGGCACAGACTCTAGCAGTTCTGTGATGGCCTGCTCGGCGGCGCGTCCGCGCAAGCGTGCCTGGGCGCTCAAAATTAACCGATGCGCCAGAACGGCTGGAGCCAGCCGCTTGATCTCATCCGGTCGCACAAAAGAACGCCCGTTGATAGCTGCCAGCGCCTGGCTGGCATGCTCCAGCGCCAGCGCCGCGCGCGGGCTAGCCCCCAGTTCAATCACCTTCTGGCTGCGCGTAGCACGCGCCAGATCAAGCAGGTAGGTTTCAACTGGCTCAGTCACCATCACCCCCTTCACCATTTGCTGCAACGCCAGCAATTCCTGGGCGTCGAGGACCGGCTGAAGATCAAGCAGCGGCTGCTCGTGGCGAAAGCGCCGCAGCATCGTGCGCTCTTCTTCCATTTCGGGGTAGCCAAGCCGCAGGCGCAGCAGGAAACGATCAAGCTGTGCTTCCGGCAGCGGAAACGTCCCCTCCAGTTCGATGGGATTCTGCGTGGCAATCACCAGGAAAGGGCGCGGGAGAGGCATGGTTTCACGCTCAACGCTGATCTGGCGCTCCTCCATCGCTTCCAGCAGGGCTGATTGCGTGCGTGGTGTCGCCCGGTTGATTTCATCTGCCAGCACAATCTGCGTCAACAGTGGCCCTGGGCGAAAGGCAAAATCGCTGGTTTTCTGGTTGAAATAACTAATGCCGGTAATGTCCGATGGCAGCAGATCAGGCGTACACTGGATGCGCTGAAAGGTGCAGCCAAGCGAGCGCGCCAGACTTTTCGCCAGCATTGTCTTCCCAACCCCAGGCACATCCTCAATCAGCACATGCCCCTCACAGAGCAAAGCCACGAGCAGTAAATCAATCTCGGCGTCCTTGCCAACAATGACCTGCCGAATATTCGCCCGGACCAGATCAGCCGCCCGGCGAACCCGATCTACCCCCGCCTGCCATGTTTCACGTGAAACACTGGCTTCTTTTTCCATTGGTTCCATTGACGATTCGCTTTGATTCAACGAGACCCCCTTATAACTATCTCGTAGAGATATAGTTCAGTTCTCTATATACTATACGCTCTTTGCAGCATTTTTATCCTCATGTCCGTCTCACCAGTAGCGCCGCCCGGAAGGCGGCGCTACTGGTATAACGCTCCTCTTCAATTGGCCGCTCAGCGGGAGACCTATTCTTTCAGGTGGGCAGCAAGTCACGCACATGCGGCTCTTGATCGAGCCGCCAGATACGCGCAATCACCTGCTCTATCTCCTCGCCTGACGTGCCCTGCTGGTAGGATGCCAGCCGACGAGCTTTGTCTTCAAGCTCGGCGCGGCTCAGGCTGTTGCCAGGGTCGCCCTTGGGGACATCAACACGGGAGACGAAGCGGCGGCCATCAACGGCCTCGATCTCTACCAGCCCGATCCAACGCTCTGGATACGCGCCATCAATCTCAGGGTCCAAAGTCATCTCCACACGGTCCAGAAATGCGCGAATCTGTGGATTGCGCAGGGCATCATCGGTAAAATCCGTGACTCCAGCGCGGCCATAGAACGCAATCAAAGCCAGCACAAAGCCCATCGAAAACTTGGCTTGATGCACCGTTTGCGGGTCTGTCACCGGACCAAGCACATCAATAGCCGCCTGATGCACACGGGCGCGCACGCGCGCGATTTGACTGGCGGGCAGATGGTGGTCTTGCATCGCCTGAAGCAAGGCATCCGCCGCAGGATGCGTATGGCGGCAGGAGGCGTGGAACTTGAAGGACGTTTCCAGCACCGCCCAACGCTCGCCCAGGTCGGCGGTAAGCCTGCCCGAGTCTGCATCGCTGGACATCCCAGCCGCCATGCCCTGCTCGCCTTCCAGAATCCGCTTGGCTCCCGTAAAACCATCGCGGGCAATATACGCTGCGAGCAAGCCATCCGCAGCGGCCTTCGCCGTGTGCAGTTGCTTCGAGTCGGCTGCGTCGCGCAGAAACTCCCAGAGGCCAGCGGCCTGCGTTCCCGCCGACCCCAGCGCGTGCAGCATCATTGGTTCGTCTGCGCCCAGCACATGCGCAGCCCCTGCCGCGGCGGCCAGTGTGCCTGCTGTGCCGGTGGTGTGAAAGACGCGATAATGCGAGCGGCCCAGAAAGGCTCCAACCCGCACACCCGCTTCGTAGCCTGCCACCGCAGCAGCCAATACCTCGCGCCCTGATGCCCCGCGCGCCTGCGCTGCCGCCAGGACAGCAGGAAAGACCACCGTTGCGGGATGGAAGACCGCGCCGTTATGTAGGTCGTCCTGTTCGACCACATGCGAAGCGGCTCCATTGACCAGCGCGGCAAACAGCGGCGAGATGCGGCGGCGCGAAACCAGGATTTCGCAAGGGCCATCGTTCGGCCCCATCAGATCGGCGAACCGCTCCAGAACCTGGACAGGCTTCGCGTTACGCCCTGCCAGGGCTGAGGCAACCCAATCCAGAAAGAGGTCTTTGGTTCTGTTGATCGCGTCGGCGGGAATCCGCTCAAAGCTTAGGCCAGCCAGAAAGGAGGCCAGCCCCTCGGTTGCCCTGGTGGTCGTCGTGGCGGTAGTCATTTCGGCTCTCCTGGCGTCAGGCGCGCGATCTGCGGGGCCAGGCCGCGCTTATAGATCAGCGCCGTTCGCTCAAACGTAATCACAACCTTGCCATCCTGATTATAGCCCGTCGTCTTGACAGTCACGATGCCAACGTTGGGCCTCGACTTCGATTCGCGCTTCTGAAGCACCTCTGATTGCGAATAAATGGTATCGCCCTCAAAGACCGGATTGGGCAACCGCACCTGATCCCATCCCAGGTTCGCAAACACATTCTGGGAAATATCAATCACGCTCTGGCCCGTCACCAGCGCCAGCGTGAAGGTGGAGTCAACCAGGGGCTTGCCAAACTCCGTCTGCGCGGCGTAGTGATGGTCGAAATGAATCGGGGCCGTGTTCTGCGTCAGCAATGTAAACCAGATATTGTCGGTGGTGGTTACGGTTCTGCCCAGCGGATGCTGATACACATCGCCAACCTCAAAATCCTCAAAGAACCGGCCTCGCCAGCCCTCTTGCGTTGGCATCAGCGTTGCCCTCCTTGTTGCTCGGCCTGACGGATAGCGTCTGTACTGGCATGCTAACGAAATGAGGAGGCGTTGTCAAGGAAGGCGCTGCATGGTATCATTGGAACAAAGGTTCTTTGAGAGGTTTCAACCATGAACACACAACCATTCAAAGATGGCACATGACCTATGTCTAGAAGGTTTTAAGGAGGTTTGCCGAAGATCATGCCTTCATCTCTTCCTGCACTATCTGAAGACGCCCTTGAAAACACGAAAGATGAGCGCCTGTTTGGCTGGGATCAGACGCCGGGGATTATCTCTGTCTGGGCCAGCCGCGAGGGCAGCGCCGTTATCTGGCGGCGCGTCGGCAGCCAGGTCGTGTGCGAGACTGAACGCTTTCGCCCCTGGGTCTTTGCCGCCACACTGGCCGACCTGAAGCACCTGGGGCCAGCGGTGATCTCCGCCAGCGCCCCTGGAGGAGCCGATGCTATCGTCTGCTATCAAGAATTGGAGTATCCCTCCAGCGCAGGCCCCGAAACGTTCTATCGCTATTTGCTCTCCGCCCGCGATGGGCGCTATCTGGAGCGCGCCATCGTTTCCGGGGCGTCGCGCCGCCTGGGCCGCCAGATTACCAGTCTGAACGATCTCGAAGACGACTATTACCACGTTGGCCCTGTTGAGCAATATATGATGCGCACCGGGCGGGTCTATTTTCGCGGCCTGGCCTATGAAGACCTGCGCCGCCTGCAATTCGATCTGGAGACTACCGCCCTTGACCCTGATCGCGGGCGCATCTTCATGGTCGCCATCCGCGATAGTCACGGCCTTGCGACTGTGCTTGACGCGCCAGCGCCCGAAGACGAGGCAGATTTAATTGAACACCTGTGCGCGCTGATTCGTGAACGCGACCCCGATGTGATCGAGAACCATAACCTCTTTGGCTTCGATCTTTCGTTTCTGGAGCGCCGCGCGGCTGTCCTTGGCGTGCCGCTGGCGCTGGGCCGCCCTGGCGCGCCGATTCTGTTAGAGCGCCGCCAGGAAACGCTGGCAATTGGGCCGGAGGCCCGGCGACGCATGCGCTATACTCTGGCTGGGCGCGAACTCATTGACACACTCGATGCAGTGCGCCGCCATGATTTTGTCTACCGCGATATGCCCGGCTATGGCCTGAAAGAAGTGGCGCGCTATTTTGGCATCTCCGCGCCTGATCGCGTGTACCTGGAAGGCGCGGCCATCTTCGATACCTACCGCCAGAACCCCGATCTGGTGAAGCGATACGCCCTGGACGACGTTGCTGAGGTTGATGGCCTCTCGCGGCGGCTCCTGGGAGCGCCCTTCGCGCTGGCGGGCATGGCCCCGCGCCGCTACGAGCGTCTGGCCTCGGCGGGTCCGGCGATGGGCATTCTGGAGCCAATCCTGGTTCGCGCCTATCTGCGCGCTGGCGCGGCATTGCCGCGTGGGGCCGCCAGCCAGTACGCCGAAGGCGGCCTGCACGAAGGCGGCGCGGTGCATCTCTTCGCTGAAGGCATCGCTGAACACGTCGTCAAAGCCGACGTAGCCTCGCTGTATCCCTCGCTGATGCGCACCTACCAGATTGGTCCGACCTGTGATCGCTTAGGCGTCTTGCTGGATATTCTTGGCCGCCTGACCGATCTGCGCCTGCATCATAAAGCGGCGGCGCGCGCCGCCGCGCCCGGCTCGGTGGAAGCCAACCATCACGACGCAACCCAGGCCGCCATGAAAATCCTGATTAACGCGGCTTACGGCTATATGGGCGCTGGCTCGATGGCGCTCTTTGCCGACGGCCTGGCGGCAGGCGAAGTAACCCGCCGAGGCCGCGAAGTGCTGTCTCAGGTGCTTGACGCCCTGCGCCAGCGCGGCATGGCCCTGATCGAAGCCGATACCGACGGCGTATATTTTGCCGTTCCTCTTGACTGGACCGAGGAACAGGAGCGCGCGCTTGTCGCCGAGATAGGCGCAGAACTGCCTGCGGGCATTCGCCTGGAATACGAGGGCCGCTACCGCGCCATGCTCAGCCACGAAGTCAAAAACTACGCCTTGCTCACCTACAGCGGGCGCTTAGTAGTGCATGGCGTGGCGCTGCGTTCCAGCCGCGCTGAACCATTTGGCGGGCGCTTTCTGCGCCAGGCGCTGACGTGCGCCATGACTGGCGATATTTCTGGCGTTCGCCAGGCGTATCTGGATATAGTAGCCGCCTTGCAGAGCCGCGCACTCACAGCCGCCGATGTCGCCGCGCGCGTGCGCCTCTCAAAAACGCCCGAAGCCTATCTGGCGGCCCGCGCCGGACATCCCGAAGCTCCTTACGAGGCGCTGCTGGCCGCCGGGCGCACCCGCTGGTCCCCCGGCGAGCGCGTGCGCTTTTATCGCGCTCGCGGCGGCGGGTACATCTGGCTGCCGGAAGAAGCCGATGAAGCGCCCGCTGGCGCTGCCTGGGAAGCAGGGGCAGAGGGTGAAGAAGATGAGGAAGAACTGGCCGCCATCTCGCCTGCTGCTTCGACAGTCCCAAAAAGGCCAGGCGCCAGACCATCACGCCGGGAGATCATCGGGGAGCGCCGCGACTACGACGTGAATCACTATCTCCAGGCGCTGGTCACATCCTATGCCGCGCGGCTGCGCAAAGCCTTTGCCCCCGATGATTTCGAGCAACTGTTCCGCCTGAACGGTCAGCCTGGCCTTTTTGATCGCCCAGTTGAGGTCATTCAGCCACGCTGGATTCGCTGCCAGGAAGTCGAGAAGTAGCAATCCTAGACTGGCAAGGCGCTGGTATGCTGCCAGACGCTCGTTTGCCAATCATCCACCGCATTTTCGGAAGGCAGCCAGGGCGGCAAGGGCATCATCAGGCGATCCCCAAGCGCCTTTACATACGGCTCGTACATGCCGCGCAGCTTCTCGAACTTATGGTTGGCCTCTTCGCCATCACGCATCCGCACGCCAGCTTCGGCCAGCGCCGCTCGCAGCGTGACCATATCAATTGGGCGCAGGTTCCCCGAAGCGTTCATGAGAGGCTTTGTATCGAAAATCTGGCTCAGATCAACGGCAGCATGGCGCGCCATCGCAAACGTCAGCCGCGCCGACTGGAGCGGAACGCCGTCAATGCCAACCATCACCAGCGCGCAGACATCCAGAATGGTCGCCAACCCCGCTACCCAGGATTGGTGTTCGTGCTGGGAACGGAAATAGCCCAGCGACGGATACGAGAGATGGCTTTCCATCAACTCCGCTGCCCAGGTTTCCCAATTTTGCAGCAGTGGGCCAAGCCCTTGCAGATTCTCGCCCTGGCCGTAGCGGCGCAGCAGTTCCACCGCGCTGGGAGGCGAACCGGCGCGCGCGTCCAGCAGTGTAATATTCACCTCGCGCCGCGAAAACGCCTGATAGAGAATCGGCAGATAACTGATCACCAGCGCCAGGATAAAAAAGCCCGTTCCTGCTTCCACCACCGTCACCACGCGCTCCAGAGGCGTGCTTGGCGCAACGTCGCCCAGCCCCAGCGTAAAGAAGGTCGTGCCGCTCATATACACATCCGTGCCAAAGCCGGAGGAGCCATCAGGGGTAATGAGGTGCGAGCCACAGGCCCATTGCAGCAGCGCAAACCCCAGGATTAACGAAGCCGCCCAGGCCCCCAGCAGCAGCAACAACGTAAGCGGCCCGTAAAAACTAAGAAACGTTTCTCGCCTGCTGCTCTGGCGCATCCGTTTCACCGCCGCCAGGTACGGCTGCCACGTAAGACGATAGACCAGCACCGTCACCCGCAGCCGCCGGGTCACACGGCGCGGCAGAATGACGGTCTCAAAGGCATCCCAGAGAACAGCCAGGATCAGGAGTACGGCGCACATGGCGGCAAAAACGGCCATCCTACTACTCTCCGTTACTCATATCAAAAACAACTTTGAGGTATCAGTGTATCACCTTGAGAACCTCTATTTGCTACTCAAAATCGGGTACGTCTCCCTGCTGCGCTTCACCGGCGTGGTTGAAAATGGCAGGCGCGACAGGATCAGGCTGCTCCAGCGTGCCATTTCGCGCTGCCTGAATCAGCGCCCAGATTTTCTCCGGCCTCAGCGGCATATCAATGCTTTTGATGCCAAGCGGCGCGAGCGCATCCAGCACAGCGTTGACCACGGCAGGCGGCGCAGCGATAGTGCCGCCTTCGCCGATGCCCTTCACGCCCAGCGGATTGCGGGGCGAGGGCGTCTCCAGCAGATCGGTCACAAACGCCGGGAGTTGTCTGGCGTCTGGCAGCGCGTAATCCATCAAGGTACCTGTGAGCAGTTGCCCTTGCTCATCATAGACCACTTCTTCATAGAGCGCCTGCCCGATGCCCTGTGCCAGCGACCCGTGTATCTGCGCTTCGACCAGATAGTGATTCAATATCCGTCCGCAATCATCAACGGCTATATAGCGCAACAGGTCTACCTCTCCGGTATCAGTGTCCACCTCAACTACCGCCAGGTGCGCGCCGGAAGCGTAGGTAGAGTCTGGCGGGCTAAAATCACGCCAGGCCGCCAGCCCTTCAATCGGCTGGCGATTTGCGGGATTGGGCGGCTCATGCTCGATGAGATCAGGCTGTTCTTCAACCAGGCGGGCAAGCTCGCCTAGTGTCACAGCGCGTGTCGGGACGCCGCGCACCTGAACGCGCCCGTCCTCCAACAGCAGATCGGCTGGGGCAGCCTCCAATACCTGCGCGGCGACATGCAGCGCCTTCTCGCGTGCTGCCTCGGCGGCCAGCAGCACAGCAGAGCCGCCGGTTAGTGTCACGCGGCTTCCAAACGTGCCAATGCTGAAAGCTGGCAGCGCGCCCTCATTCATCTGCACTTCTATCTGCGAGCCAGGCAGATGGAAGACCTCTGCCGCGATCTGAGCAAACGCCGTGAAATGCCCCTGGCCGTTATGTGCTACACCACTCTGTACCAGAATGGTCCCATCGCGGCGAATCCGCACCGTCGCGGCTTCCTGCGGCATGCCAGGCGCGCTCATAGCGCCGCCAGCACTTTCAATAAAGGTAGAAAGGCCCAGGCCCAACAACAAGGAGCTTCCCGCCTCGCGGCGCTCCCGCTGTTTTGCACGCCACTGCTCGTAGTCGGCAAGCTCAACCAGGCGGTCAAGCCCCGCCTGATAATTGCCGCTTTCATATTGCAGGCCCGTCACAGTCCGATACGGAAATGTATCCGAGGCGATGAAGTTCCGGCGGCGCACCTCAACGGGATCAAGGCCCAACTCATGCGCGATGCGATCCATCGTTCGCTCCAAAATATAGGCCGCTTCTGGCCGACCCGCGCCCCGATACGGTGCCGTCGGCGCTTTATTAGTAAAGACGCTCGCTATTCTACCCTCCACCGCCTGAATCTGATAGGGACCGCTAAGCAGGTAGATGGTGCCATTGGGGATCATCGCCCCCATGCCAAACAGAAACCCTCCCAGATCGCCAATCGTGCGCACCTTCAGGCCAAGCAAGCGCCCGTCCTTTCGGCACGCCGCCTCAATATAGTTGATCTGGCCGCGCCCCTGCGCCTGTGCCTGCAAGTTCTCGCGGCGTCCCTCAATCCATTTGACAGGCCGACCGAACCTGACCGCCAGCGATGCCGCCAGAATCTCTTCGCCAAGGAAGGTCGTCTTTGCGCCAAAGCCGCCGCCGACCTCCGCGTTGTGAATCTGGATATGGCTACGCTCAATGCCCAGGAAGCTGGCAAACGTTTCTCGCGCCCGGAATATTGATTGGCATGAGAGCCAGGCGGAGAGACTACCACTCGCTGTATCAAAGTCAATCATGCAGGCGCGCGCTTCAAGAGAACTGGGAGCCAGCCGCTGGTTCACCAGGCGCAGACGAAAGATATGATCGGCCTGGTGAAAAGCCGCTTCAATATCGCCGCCACCAGCCGGGACGATAGCAGCCACGTTCGAGCCAAACTCCTCGTACAGCAGCGGCGCATCCGAGGCCAGCGCCGCTTCTGGATCAGCTACCGCAGGCAGCGGCTCGTAATCAATCTCCAGCAGATTAAGCGCGTCCTCGGCAATATAGCGGTTTTCAGCCAGCACTACCGCCACCGGATCGCCTACATAGCGCACATGCCCTATTGCCAGCGGACGGCGCTCTGGCCTTTTGAGATTGGGCATCATCATAGCATCAAGGCTGCGCATCCCCTGGACCAGTTCCGCGCCATCATACGCGGCCACAACTCCCGGCAGCGCCCGCGCTGCATCCAGTCGGATATACTTCACCCTGGCGTGCGCATACGGGCTGCGCGCCACTGCCATATGCAAAGCAGCGGGCCGCCCTTCAGGCGGCCTTACATCATCTACGTAGTGACCCTGGCCGGTAATCAGCCGATAGTCTTCTCTACGGCGCTCCAGCCCAGCCGGTAATTGTGTGTTGCTCATGAAGCGGCCTTTCTTACCCCTGCTCACCTGGGGTTCTCAGAGTGAGTACCCTATCAAGGATAGGCGCTTTTAGCATAAACCAAAAGGAGGGGCAAGCGCAATCTGGCTGTGCCAGTGAGTTCTAGCATAAATGAGGGATTGGCAAGCGAGGCATGGTACTTGTAGCGCCGCCTCCCTTCGAGTAGGGCTTCGCCAGAGCCGCTTGACCGCGCTGGGCGCGGCCATGCTCGCTCGGCTGCGCCTCGCTCGCGCGT
Source organism: Ktedonobacterales bacterium (assembly GCA_036557285.1). Taxonomy (NCBI): domain Bacteria; kingdom Bacillati; phylum Chloroflexota; class Ktedonobacteria; order Ktedonobacterales; species Ktedonobacterales bacterium. The sequence goes on along the minus strand of DATBHW010000064.1, from coordinate 96,621 downwards.
CTCTGCTGCTTGCCTCCCCCTGCGGGGAGCGGCCCTTGCGGGAACCTGGCCTGCGGCCTGGGCTGCTTGCCTCGGCTGGTGCCCCGTCCTCTCGCTCCCGTTGGTCGCTCGCGCAGCCCAGTTCCCGCATTCTCCCTCGCTGCGCTCGGTCGCGGGCCGCTGCTGTTGCCCCGTCCTCTCGCTCCCGTCGCTCGCGCGTCCCTTCCAGGCGGCCAACGCTTCGCCCTGGCGAAGCGTTCGCCCTCTAGCGCCACGTACAGGCAAGCCAGCGTTGAGCCGCCAGGAGGGACGCGCTACAAGTGGCGTCTGCCCTCCAGCGCCAGCGGACCAGCAGGCCAGCGTTGAGCCGCCAGGAGGGACGCGCGAGCGAGGCGCAGCCGAGCGAGAATGGCCGCGCCCAGCGCGGCCAAGCGGCCCTTCCCGAAGGGGGCGGCGCTACAAGTGGCGCCCCCGATAGGTGGTGGAACCGGCAAATGCCTCGCCCTTGACAAGAAAACGAGCGCAAGATATACTTTTATCAGACCGAACGGTCTGAAACAGAAAGGCAAAGCGATGAGTAAAGGCGAACAAACCCATCAGATGATTCTGGAACGCGCCGCGCAGGTCTTCAGCCGTCAGGGCTATTTTGGCTCCTCGCTCTCCGATCTGATGCGCGAGACCGGGTTGGAAAAAGGCGGCATCTACAACCACTTTCGCAGCAAAGACGATCTGGCGCTGGAAGCGTTCGATTACTCTATCGCCCTTGTCTGGCGGCAAGTAGAGCGGGAACTGGTTGGCAAAACAAACGCCGTTGATCGGCTCGTGGCAATGCTCACCGGCTACCGCAGCCTTATCGAAAACCCGCTCTTACCAGGAGGCTGCCCGCTTCTCAATACCGCCGTCGAATCCGACGACGCGCACCCGGCGCTGCGCAGCCGCGCCCAGGAAGCGATGAGCCGCTGGCGCAAATGGATTCGGCGTCACGTCGAACGAGGCATCGCCGCCCATGAGGTTCGCCCGGAAGTTGATGGCGAACTGCTGGCAACCATCCTCATCACCACTGTCGAGGGCGCAGTAATGATGAGTAAGCTGTACGGAGATACCATCCACTTGCAGCGGGCCATTGACTACCTCATCGGGTATCTCCAGGTGAATGTTCGGGCGTGATCTATTTTTTTCGTCTATAAAAAGACCAATCGGTCTGAAATAGGAGATACAGCGATGGCATCTCTCGCTATACCAGCAGAAAACAGCCAGAGGGTCGGCCTACCAGCAATCGTTGTCTTGCGCGATGGCTCATCTATACTGATTCGGGCCGCCATCTTGACTGATGGCGAGCGACTTCAACGGATGTTCTATCGGCTTTCGCCAACCACCATTTACCGCTGGTGCTTCCTACCTGTGCCCAGCCTGCCACGCTGGGCACAGACCTTAGCCAATATCGCCAACGTTGATTACCAGAACCAGTACGCGATGGTTGCCAGCTATGCGGGCGAAATCATTGGCATCGCCCGCTATGACCGGAACCCTGCCAGCCAGGAGGCCGAGTTTGGTATTGTGATCGAAGACGTCTGGCAGCGGCGCGGCCTTGGCAAGCTGCTCTTCGGCAGGCTGATCGCAGAGGCCAGACGCCATCAGGTCGTTACCTTCACCGCTATGATCCTTGGAGAGAACCGGCCTGCCCTTCGCCTGGTATCCTCTCTTTTCGATAAACTCACCATCCACTGGCACAGCGGCGAATGCCAGGTCTCTGCCAGTATGGATACATTCAAGCCAGACGCCCACACCGCCTGTGCGATCTCTTGGGACTATCTAAGGAGTTTTGGATGAGCGACATCGAGACATCTGCCCGCACCCGGACCATTACCTGGGAAGACCCCATGCCCACAGCGCAAATTGGCCGCGCAATGAGCGGCTTAGACTATCTGCGCGCTATGCAGTCTGGCGAAGTTCCGCCTGCGCCCATTGCTGTGCTGCTGGGTATGTCCTTCGTTGAAGTGGAAGAAGGGCGCGTCGTCTTTGCCGCGCAGCCAGCAGAGTATCACTATAACCCGATTGGTGTCGTGCATGGCGGGCTGGCCGCCACTCTGCTCGATTCGGCGCTCGGCTGCGCCGTCCATTCCGCACTGCCTGCTGGCACAGGCTATACAACACTGGAGATCAAGGTCAACTTCGTTCGCCCCATCACCCGCGATACTGGCGAGATACGCTGCGAGGGGAAGATCATCTATCAGGGAGGCCGCATCGCTACGGCTGAGGGCAGAATCACCGATGCGGAAGGCAAACTCTACGCGCATGGTACCACCACCTGCATTATCTTCCGGCCCTGAAAAACCCTTCGGGCAAGCTCCCCTGTTGTACTTTCAGACATCCTAACCTATAATAGCCGCCGGACGGAGGTGCTGTATGTCCCGCCTGGCGCTATTTTTGCTTGGCGCTCCGCGCATCGAGCGCGATAACCTGCCCATCAGCGTTGATACACGCAAGGCCATTGCGCTGATCGCCTATCTGGCTGTCACCCACGAACGGCAGAGCCGTGACAGGCTGGCGGCTTTGCTCTGGCCGGATTATGACCAGACCCACGCGCGCGCGGCCCTCCGCCGCACACTCTCGACGCTCAACAAAGCCCTCGCCGGAGAGTGGCTGAACCTGGAACGAGAACAGTTGAACCTGCATCCTGGTCCCGACCTCTGGCTAGACGTCGAAGTCTTCTCTCACTATCTGGCGGCCTGCCGAACACACGGCCACCCATCATCCAAAGTCTGCCCGGCCTGTATCGGTCCTCTTGCCGAAGCCGTGTCGCTCTACCGCGATGATTTTCTGGCGGGCTTCAGCCTGCGCGACAGCCCCGATTTCGATGATTGGCAATTTTTTCAGGCCGAAAGTCTGCGCCGCGACCTGGCTGGCGCGCTGGAGCGGCTGGTCTATGGATACAGCGCCCTGGGCCAGTTCGACGCCGCTATCACTACGGGTCGTCGCTGGCTGGCGCTTGATCGCCTGCACGAGCCTGCCCATCGCTATCTAATGCAGTTATACACCTGGGCCGGACAGCGCGCTGCCGCCCTCCACCAGTACCGCGAATGCGTGCAAGTGCTGGAACAAGAACTGGGCGTAGCCCCGCTGGAAGCGACGACCCAACTCTATCAAGCTATTAAAGAGAACCACGCGCCGCCGCCACCGGAGCAATGGCAGACCTCCAGCGCGGCTCCAGAAGACAACGCAGCCAGCGCCAGGAACCCAAAACCAGCCACCGCGACTGGCCTGTCCGTCTCTTCGCCCCCCAACAATACATACTCTGCGAGCGGCTATCCCCTGGTCGGGCGAGCAGCGGAATGGTCCACGCTGACCAGGAGCTACGCCGCCAGCAGCGCCTGCGGCCAACTCATCGTCATCGAAGGGGAAGCAGGCATCGGAAAGACACGCCTGGCTGAAGAATTTCTGGCGTCTGTCCAGAACAAAGGAGCAGCCGTGAGCGCGGCGCGCTGTTATGAAGGCGAAACCCACCTGGCCTATGGCCCTATAGGCGCCGGACTCCGCGCCGCCATTGTCCAGCAGGGGCGCCTCCAGCGACTGGAAGGTCTATCGCCGCTCTGGTTGAGCGAGGCAGCGCGCCTCTTGCCAGAGCTTGGCAGCCTGCGGCCAGACACGCCACCAGCGCCGCCGCTCGATAGCCCTGGCGCGCAAAGCCGCTTCTTCGAGGGACTTAAGCACGTTATCCAGGCGCTGTGCAGCGATGCCCAGCCTGGTCTGCTCTTTCTGGACGACGCGCATTGGGCAGATAGCGCGTCACTCGACCTGCTGACGTATCTCACCAGAAGGCTATACGAAAATCGCTTCAGCCTCATCTTCACCTGGCGCAGCGAACTGGTTCCCCCTGGACACCGCTTGCAACATCTGCTCTCCGAAGCGCAGCGATCAGGCAACGCCACCATTCTCTCATTGGCACGCCTCAGCCAGCCTACCGTCGGCGAGTTGGTGCGATCCGCCACAGCAGGTGACGCGGCGCTGGTAGATCGGCTTTACCAGGAGACCGAAGGGCTACCATTTTTCCTGGTAGAATATCTGGCGGCGTTGGCAAACGGCGTGCTGACCGCCGAAAGCGAAAACTGGTCCTTGCCTGGCGGCGTGCGCGACTTGCTGCGTTCGCGTCTGGTCGCGGTGAGCGAAACTGGATGGCAATTACTCACCGCCGCAGCAGCCATCGGGCGCTCGTTTGATTTCGATACCCTGCGCGAAGCCAGCGGGCGCAGCGAAGAAGAAACCGTCACCGCCCTGGAAGAACTGCTGACACGGCGCTTAGTTCGAGAGGTCCAGGGCGGAGCAGGTGAGCAGGCGCTTATTTATGACTTTAGCCACGAGAAGCTGCGCGAACTGGTCTATGAAGAAACCAGCCTGGCGAGAAGACGGCTGCTTCATCGGCGTATTGCTGAAGCGCTGGTCAGCCGGACACGCGGGGTGCGCGAAAGCAGCGCCCTGACCGGGCAGATTGCCCGTCATTATCGCCTGGCCGGGACCGAAAGCGCCGCCGCCGAATATTTCAGGCTGGCAGGCGAACGCGCCCGTAACCTCTACGCCAACACCGAGAGCCTGGAACACTTCCAGACGGCGCTGGCGCTGGGGTACCCTGAGCCTGCCGCGCTGCACGTATCCATTGGTGACTTGCACACCTTATTAGGAGAATACAGCGCGGCGCTGCGAAGCTACGAAACAGCGGCGGCGCTCGCTGAGCCAGGCGCTCTGGCAGGTATCGAACACAAATTAGGCGCTGTCTACGAGCGGCGCGGCGATTGGGAACTGGCCGAAAGTCATTTCGAGGCGGCGCTAGCCGCCCTTGGCGAAACCGGCGCTACAGAGACACGTTCCAGCGTCTACGCTGACTGGAGCCGTACCGCCCATCATCGCGGAGAAACAAGTCGGGCGCTCGAGCTGGCCCGCCAGGCACTCGATCTGGCCGAAGTAGCGCAGGAGAGGCGGGCGCTGGCCCAGGCACACAATATCCTGGGCATCCTCACCAGCAGCCAGGGCGATCTAATCCAGGCACAGCGCCATCTGGAAGAAAGCCTCGCCTTGGCAGAGCAGTTGAACGACCAGAGCGCCCGCGTGGCCGCGCTCAATAATCTGGCGCTGGTCTGCCGAACCAGCGGCGCGATTGACCGGGCGATAGAACTGACCAAAACGGCCCTGGCGCTCTGTGCCGCGCAGGGAGATCGTCACCGCGAGGCCGCCTTGCACAACAACCTGGCCGATCTCCTGCATAGCTCAGGCCGAACCGAGGATGCCATGCCCCATCTGAAGCAGGCGGTGAGCCTCTACGCTGAAATCGATCTGGAGGCAGGCGCCCTTCAGCCTGAAATCTGGAAATTAACCGAGTGGTGAAGATGAAAGGATTGATTTTGAGCGGCGGCAAAGGGACACGTTTGCGCCCGCTCACCTATACACGCGCCAAGCAATTGCTTCCGCTGGCGAACAAGCCTGTCTTGTTCTATGCTATCGAAGCGTTGATCGAAGCTGGTATCTGCGACATTGGCATTGTCGTCGGGGATACCCACGCAGAGATCGAAGCAGCGATTGGAAACGCCTCTCGCTGGGGGCCGGAAATCTCCATCACCTATATCTATCAGCCAGCCCCGCTTGGGCTGGCGCATGCTGTGAAGATTGCGCAACCGTTCTTAGAGAACCAGCGCTTTGTAATGTTCTTAGGCGATAACCTCATCGGCGAACCGCTAACACCCGTTATCAGCCATTTTGCCGCCCCGGATTGCCCGTATCAGTGCAGCATCCTGCTGGCCGAAGTGCCTAACCCCCAACAGTTCGGCGTCGCCGAGATAGACACTACATCTGGAACACCAGACCCCAAAATGATGCGCGTGCGGCGGCTGGTGGAAAAACCGCTGCATCCTCCCAGCAATCTCGCGCTGGTGGGCATGTATTGTTTCGACCCTACTATCTTTCAAGCAGTAGAGAGCATTCAACCATCGGCGCGCGGCGAATTAGAGATCACCGACGCTATCCAATGGCTGATCGATCATACCTATCAAGTCCACGCCCAACTGCTGGCTGGCTATTGGATCGATACCGGCAAGATGGAGGATATTTTAGACGCGAATCGGCAGATACTGCTCGGCATTTCCCCTTCAATCGCCTCCAGCGCAGTAGTATCGCCGACCTCGGTCTTATCCGGCGCTGTTGTCCTCCAGGCAGACTGTGTGATAGAAAACAGCGTGGTGCGTGGCCCAGCCATTATTGGGGAGCGTACTGTTCTACGCAACGCCTACATTGGCCCATTTACCTCTGTCTATCATGATGTAGTCGTTGAAGCAAGCGAGATAGAATATAGCATTCTACTGGAGCATAGTAAGGTAATTTCGGTACGGGGGCGCATCGAAGAAAGCCTGATTGGCCGATACGCGGAGGTTCATACCTCATCAAGAAAGCCACACGGCCATAAATTGATATTAGGCGATCATAGCCGGGTAGGTATTACCTCGCCTGGGTAGCAGAAGGTGGCAGCCTGAATAGAAAGACAAGAGCAATGCGACACACACTCTTAGTCACCGGCGGCGCTGGTTTCATCGGCAGCAATTTCGTCCGCTACATCTTGCGCGCGCTGCCAGACGTGCGCGTCATGGTGCTGGACAAGCTGACCTACGCGGGCAATCTGGATAACCTCATCGGCGTAAGCGCGGATGAGCGTTACACCTTTGTTCACGGCGACATATGTGATCCCGCCCTTGTCGCGCAGACCATGAGCGCCTGTGACTGGGTTGTCAATTTCGCCGCAGAAACCCACGTTGATCGCTCCATTCTGGATGCAGGCGCGTTTATCCGCACCGATGTCGAGGGCGCTTTTGTCTTGCTCGAAGCCGCCCGCAAGCAGCGCGTCTCGCGCTTCATCCAGATCAGCACCGATGAAGTCTACGGCAACGCCGAAGCGCCAGACGGAACGAGTCGCCCCTCCCTGGAAACCGACGCGATCAAGCCGCTCTCGCCTTATGCCGCCAGCAAAGCCGGGGCAGACCGCCTGGCCTTCTCCTATTGGGCCACCTATGGATTGCCAGTCGTTATTACACGCTGCTCAAATAATTACGGGCCATATCAATATCCAGAGAAACAGATCCCGCTCTTCATCACCAATGCGCTGGCAAACCGCCCGCTCCCTGTCTATGGTGACGGCAGCAACACCCGCGATTGGATTCATGTTGATGACCACTGTTCGGCTCTGCTGGCGCTCTTGCAGGCTCCGCCAGAACAGGTATTAGGCGAAGTCTTCAACATCGGCACAGGTGAGGAGCGTTCTATCCTGCAAAATGCCCGCGTGATCTTGGACCAGCTTGAGCTTCCCGAAAGCCTCATCACTCTGGTCCCTGATCGCCTGGGGCATGTGCGTCGCCACGCCGTTGACGCCAGCAAACTCACCGAGCGCCTTGGCTGGACGCCAACCGTCTCTTTTGCTGCCGGAATCGTGGAAACCATTACCTGGTATCGCACGCATGAGGAATGGTTGAGACGCCTGCTCACCCGTCGTGATGGCTTTCTGAAGCAGGCATTGTCTCTTGGGGCGCACAACCCTTGAAGAATCGCTGGTACTTGCAGCGCCGCCTTCCAGGCGGCTTGACGACTGGCCGCCTGGAAGGCGGTGCTACAGGTGGTGCGCAGGCGGGATAAGTTTTCATCCCGCCTGCTGCTATTTCAAGAGGGCTATGAAACGACCGGCAGGCGCTGCTGGGCAGCGGCTACCGCTTCGGTGGGATATTCATAGTCCTGTAACTCCCCAGCAAAATACTTGTCATAGGCAGACATATCAAAGTGGCCGTGTCCCGACAGGTTGAAAAGGATGACCCGCGATTGACCGGCTTCCCTGGCCTCCAGAGCTTCATCAATCGCGGCGCGGATCGCGTGGCTTGACTCTGGCGCAGCGATAATACCCTCGTTGCGCGCAAACAGCGTCGCAGCCTCAAAGCAGGTATTCTGATGGTACGCCTTTGCCTCAAGAATCCCTTCTTCATGCAGCAAAGAGACAACCGGCGCCATCCCATGATAGCGCAAGCCTCCAGCGTGAATGCCCGGCGGAACAAATTCATGGCCGAGGGTGTGCATCTTCACCAGGGGAGTCATCCCGACTGTATCGCCAAAGTCATAGGCATATACGCCCTTCGTCAGACTTGGACATGACATCGGCTCCACCGCCATGAAGCGCGTCTTCAGCCCCTTCTTCCTGGAGTTGCCAAAGAAGGGGAAGACCAGGCCAGACATATTGCTGCCGCCGCCCGCGCAGCCGATCACCACATCGGGATAATCGTCGGCTTTTTCCATCTGGAGCAGCGCCTCTTGCCCGATAACCGTTTGATGCAGCAAAACATGATTCAAGACGCTGCCCAGCGAATACTTGATCGTCCCTCCGCTTTTCGCCGCCACTTCAACGGCTTCACTGATGGCAATGCCCAGGCTTCCCGGCGATTCCGGGTCTTCCGCCAGAATCTTGCGCCCTGAGTCGGTCAGGTTGGTGGGACTCGCATGCACCGTCGCCCCGTAGGCTTGCATCATATTACGGCGATACGGCTTCTGCTGGTATGAAACCTTGACCATAAAGACTTCAACGTCAATGCCAAAGTAGGCGCCTGCCAGCGCAAGAGCCGACCCCCATTGCCCAGCCCCCGTCTCGGTTGACAGCTTTTTGACGCCCTCCTGCTGGTTATACCACGCCTGGGCTACGGAGGTATTGAGCTTATGGCTGCCAACGGGCGACCAGCCTTCATACTTGTAATAGATGCGGGCCGGAGTCTGAAGGGCGCGCTCCAGCCGCCGCGCGCGGAAAAGCGCGCTGGGACGCCACTGAGCGTAGACCTCGCGGATCGGGTCCGGTATCTCGATCACCGGGTCCATGCTGACTTCCTGCATAATCAGCCCCATAGGGAACAGCGGAGCAAGATCACCCGGACCCACCGGCTGATGTGTCCCTGGATGCAAGACGGGCGCGGGAGGCTTGGGAAGATCGGGCAGAATGTTATACCAGACCCTGGGCATCTCGTCTTCACTCAACAGATACTTCGTGTGCTTAGTATCAGGCATGCTTGACTCCTCTTGAACGACTCAGACATGTAAACGACAACACACCATCAATAGATTGGGGACTGTGCGCTGCCTGGTCTCCCCTTGACACCATGATACATGCTCTGGCAAGCCCCAACATGCCTGGAAACATCAGAACGCAGGGCCAACGCATCTCCATTTACGCCTGGTGGAGAGTGACCATCCAGTTTATGCCGAATTTGTCCGTGAGCCAACCAACCTCAGCGCCCCAGGGCTGCCTGGTCAGCGGCATCTTGATTTTGCCACCTGCGGCCAGGTCGTTGAAGATGGTGCTGAGCCGGTCTTTGTCCATGCCCCCCAGGGCAATCGCCATATTCTCGCCAACTGTGGCAGGGTAGTCGGGGTGGCCGTCCGAGGCGAGAATGAGCGCGCCCTCGGCCTCAAGCTGCGCGTGCATGATGCGCTCTCCAGCGCCAGCCGACTTGGATACGCCCTGCTCGTTTACGGTTTGCAGATCGAGATGGCCGCCCAATACCTGGTGATAAAACTCCATAGCCTCGCGGGCGCGGCCCTGAAAATTGATATACGGACTCAAGTGGATCTTACTCATCAGTATAGCTCCTTACTGTCTTGCTGAACTAAGATGCTACCTATCCCGGTTTCGATAGGCATGACGCGCACAACGAACTTGACGGGGTTGCCCAGGTGCGTTCCAGAGGAGATGATCTCCCGGTCACATCGGGTGGGTTTCGCTCGTCACTCCCATGACGGAACACGACGAAGAAATGTGACCGATGGATGAGGGCTTTCCCTGCATCTTTGTCGAATGACTGCGCTGAGTAGACAACGATTGAGGGACAACAGAGACACCAACTGAGGGAAACGAGCAATGAACGAACATCAATGGCTGGCGGAGCAATTCGAGGCCGAGCGTCCCCACCTGCGGGCAGTGGCCTACCGGATGCTTGGCAATCTTACTGAGGCAGAGGACGCTGTGCAGGAGTCCTGGCTGCACCTCAGCCGCTCCGACACGAGCGGCGTCGAGAACCTGGGCGGATGGCTGACGACGGTAATCGCGCGGGTATGCCTTGATATGCTGCGCGCGCGCAAGGCGCGGCGTGAGGAGCCGCTCGGCGAGGACGTGCCTGAGCCGATCATGAGCCGCCAGGACGGGAGCGACCCTGAACACGAAACGCTTCTGGCCGACTCGGTTGGCCTGGCGCTGCTCGTGGTCCTGGACACCTTAGCTCCTGCCGAGCGCCTCGCGTTTGTGTTGCACGACCTCTTCGCGGTGCCCTTCGACGAGATTGCGGGAATAGTGGGACGCTCTCCGACCGCGGCCAGGCAACTCGCGAGCCGCGCACGCCGACGGATGCAGGGGGTGGAGACGGTGCAGGGCGCCGATCTCACCCGCCAGCGAGAAGTGGTCCACGCCTTCCTCGCGGCCTCGCGCAACGGGGATTTCGAGGCGCTGCTCGCGGTACTCGACCCCGACGTTGTGCTCCGCTCCGACCGCGCCGCCGTGTCCGCGGGCGCATCGCGGGAGGTCCGCGGAGCATCGGCTGTGGCCCAGCAGTTCTCCGGGCGTGCGCGGTTCGCACAACTGGCTCTGGTGAATGGAGCCGTGGGACTCGTGTGGGCGCCGGGCGGGCAGCCGCGTGTCGTCTTCGGTTTCACGATTACGAGCGGCAAAATCGTTGCTATTGACCTGGTCGCCGACCCCACGCGACTGCGCCAACTCGACCTGGCGGTCCTGAGCAACTGACCGGCCAGCTTCCGCTGGAGGAGGTTAATAGCAAGCCCGGCAGCAGCACTTCTAGGCAGCAAGAGGCATCTCTGGTAAGCTCTGAAACGTTGATGGAGCAACAACTTATGAGACAATCAGACTATAAAAAGAGCAGCGCCCCATATGCCGTTTTTTGTGGCAAAAAAACGGTATGAGGCCATGCTATACAACCTCTGGTATACTCCCTGAAAAAAGGCCGCTCACAAGACTGGAGAAACCCTTTGTCTACACCACGACAGCGGGGCGCCATCGTCACTTTGGGCGCGGCTGCTGTGCCAACAGGCAGGCCGTTGAAATGGCAGACGTTGATTTGGTCGCGCCAGGTCTGGATTGGCCTCCTTACAGCAATTGTTATTCTGATTGCCGCTATTACTTCGGCCCCCGGGCGAGATTTCCTTCTGCCAACAGGGATCAGCCTGATGGTGGCGCTGGCCTATGTCAATGGGGCCAACGATGTCTCCAAAGCCATCGCCACGCTCGTCGGTAGTGGCGTCACAAACTATCGTCGGGCTATTCTGTGGGGCACTCTCTGCACCGGCCTTGGCTCCCTCTTTTCGGCCTTGCTTGCCTCTGCCCTGATTGGAACCTTCACCAAGGGATTCCTTGACACGGGCGTCCAGCAAACCGAGTTGTTTGCGCTGGCCGTCCTGCTAGGCGCCATCCTCTGGGTCTTCCTTGCTACTCATACTGGTCTCCCAGTCTCCACGACCCACTCCATTACCGGGTCGTTAGTGATCGTGGGTACCTTTGCGTTTGGGGCCACACATATCCAGTGGAGTACACTGCTCCAGAAGGTTGCCCTGCCCTTGCTGCTCAGCCCCTTCTTGTCGCTCGTTCTATCCTTGCTTGCCTATCTGCCCATCCGAGTGACGCTGAGGCGCACGCCCCAAACCGTTTTGAACTGCTTGTACTGGCTCTCCAGCGGCACCGCCAGCTTCGCGCGTGGCTTGAACGACACGCCGAAAATCGTCGCGCTCGGTGTCGCCTTTTACCTCATCACGAACCAGAGCGCCACTTACCAGGCTCCCTTCTGGCTCTTTGCCCTGGTGTCGCTGGGGATGGTGGTAGGCAGCTTTGTTGGGGGAGGAAAAGTGACCGAGACACTGGCAGAGAAAGTGACCAGGATGGATCACACCGAAGGCTTCTCCGCCAACCTGACCACCGCCATCCTGGTGGCAGGAGCTTCGAACCTGGGGCTGCCAGTGTCTACCACGCACGTCAGTTCTGGCGCAATTATCGGCATTGGCGTGCGCAAAGGCGCCAGCAAGATTAACTGGAAAGTGGTGCGCGATATGGCGCTGGCCTGGGTTGTCACACTGCCCGGCGCGGGCCTGTTGGGTTTGGTGTGTTTTGTAGTGTTACAGGTGGTACATGGATGGTAAGATCCCCTGGCGCGGTTCTAAGCATACGAGCGGAAAGCTACTAAAACCAGGATTTTAGCAGCAACACCAGATGCGGCGCTGATCTTCCCCCGGCACTATGGGCGACCCAAGAAGTTGACGTTCCATACACCAGGAAGGCAAAGACGATGGCGATCCCACCAGTTGACTTGAGCAAGGTATTTATGCATGTTGACCAGCACGAGGAGAGCTTTCTAGCGCGTCTGGTAGATTATCTGCGTCGGCCAAGTATCAGCGCCTATGGCGAGGGCATAAGTGAGGTAGCGGCCTATATTGCGAACGTGATGCGCCAGATGGGCCTGAGCGTGCAGATCATGCCCACCTCTGGCTGGCCGATGGTCTTTGGTGAATATACAGCGCGACCCGGAGCGCCCACAGTTCTGCTCTACGGCCACTACGATGTGCAGCCGCCTGATCCCCTGGAGTCGTGGATCACGCCGCCCTTTGAGCCGAGCATGCGCGCCGGGCGACTCTACGCGCGTGGAGTCGGAGACAACAAGGGGCAGCACTTCGCGCAACTCCTGGCTCTGGAGTCATTGCTGGCCTGCTATGGCGAAATCCCATGCCATGTCAAAGTACTGCTGGAGGGTGAAGAGGAAGTAGGTAGTCCCCATATGCCGGAGTTTATTCGTGAGCACCGAGACGCATTGCAGGCGGATCTGGTCATTGTCAGCGATGGACCTGTACATGAGAGCGGGCGCTCCATCATCAGCTTTGGCGTCCGTGGCGTGCTTGATCTCGAACTGCGCGCACGGGGAGCCAACCAAGACCTCCATTCGGGCAATTGGGGCGGCATTGTACCCAATCCTCTCTGGACTCTAGTCCACTTGCTCGCCACGATGAAAAATGCACGCGGCGAGATTACCATCGAGGGCTTCTATGAGCAGGTACTCCCCCAGAGTGCCCTGGAACGCGCCGCACTGGAGGAGTTGCCCATTGATATTGAGCAGGTCAAACAAGCCCTTGACCTGCAACGGCTGGATGAGCCACAGGAGCGCGGCTACTTCGAGCGTCTTTCGGCGTGGCCGACTCTGACCATCAATGGTATACACGGTGGCTACGGCGGACCGGGTTCCAAGACTGTCCTGCCGCATGAGGCGGTCGCCAAGTGCGATATTCGTCTTGTCGAAGCGCAAACGGTGGATGACATCCTGGACAAAGTAAAAGCGCATGTCCAGCGCCATGCCCCCGAAGTCAGTGTTATCAGTCATGGAGGAATGGACCCCTCGAAGACGCCACTGGACTCGCCTTTCACCGACCTGCTGCGCCGGGCAATCACCGCAGCACAGGGAGAGGAGCCGCTGTTGGCGCCTGCTATGGGCGGCAGTTTGCCCAACTACGTCTTCACAAAAACGCTGGGCATTCCAGCGTTTGGTGTCCCCTATGCCAACGCTGACGAGGCCAACCATGCCCCTAACGAAAACCTGGAGATTGCTCGCTTCTTCAAGGGCATCAAAACCGGCGCAGCCATGTTGAGGTACCTGGGCACGCTCGCCAGTTAGGATAACTCATGGGCTTGGGTCATGACGCATCTTCTTGTTCTATCAGCTATACTCAAGCCATCATTCCTAATCGAAACGTATTGAAGAAATCATGAGATGCCAGGTTGCCAGTATACGAGGCATGATTTGGCTGGCTCGCTGCCGAGAGTCCAGCAAGCCAGACTCCGCTGCTTCGTTCACGGTCAACCCAACAGAGAGAGAACTGCATATGGAACGATGGATTTGTCGAACATGCGGAACCCAGTTTTCGCCGAGCGAGCAACCGCCAGCATCTTGCCCCATTTGCGCTGATGAACGCCAATATATTGGCTATCAGGGACAGCAGTGGACGACGCTCGCCCGCATGCGCCATAACGGCTTTCAGAACGAATTTAAGGAACACGAGCCAGGACTGATCGGTATTGGAACCTCGCCCACCTTTGCCATCGGCGAGCGTGCCTTGCTGCTGCAAAGCGACCAGGGGAATGTATTATGGGATTGCATGAGCTTCATAGATGACACCACCGTTGCAGAGATCGAACGATTAGGTGGACTCACTGCTCTGGCTATCTCGCATCCCCATTACTACACGACGATGGTCGAATGGGCCGAACGGTTGAACATTCCCATCTATCTCCATGAAGCAGACCAGGAATGGGTGATGTTTCCAAGCGAGCGTATCCGATTCTGGACTGGCGAAACGCACGTCATATTGGATGACCTGCTCTTAATCCGACTGGGGGGACATTTTCCTGGGGGTACGGTTCTCTATTGGAAGCGCGGATCAGGCGGGAAAGGCGCACTCCTTTCAGGGGATATTATTCAAGTGGTTGCAGATCGTCAGAGGGTCAGTTTTATGTATAGCTATCCCAACCTGATCCCGCTTCCTGCCAGCGAAGTACAGCGCATCAAGGAGACGATTGCGCCCTACCAATTCGAACGCTTATATGGAGCCTGGTTCGACCGGGTCGTCACCCATGATGCCCATGAAGTTGTCATGCGCTCGGCTGATCGGTATATTCGCGCTCTCGGGTTCGCTCCGCAATAAGGGATAAGCAAGAGCTGAAAGCGTCGGGCACGCTGGGCTGGCTGAAGCGCGCCTGAGTCATAATCAGCGATATTTGCTGTGCCAGTTTTCTGTTAGCATCCTTGCCTGGTCCCTTATACGCCTGGCACAAGGGCTGCGAGGTTTTCAGATACCTGAGGCGCTTCTGGAATTTCAGGCGGCTCCGGTGTGCCCACTAGTGAAGGCCCAGTAAGAGACTGGCTTGAGCCGAGCATCATGACCAGTGTGACGAGTGCAGATGGTGAGTCAGTTAGGGAGAAACAGATCATGAATGAGAAGCTATCACCCGGTATCCTGGCAGAACTGAAGGAGCGCCTGGGAGAGCAGCACAAACGCTTGGAGACCGAGATCAGCACGCTGCGTCGGGCAGAGGGTGTCGGAGGCAAGCAAACTGACGATCCCAGTACCGAAATCAAAGGCGATCAAGGAGATGCCAGCGTTGAGATAGAAGCCTGGGCTATCGCTCACCAGCAGGAACTGAATCTGCGCGATCAACTGGGCGAAGTTGAGCATGCCCTGAGCAAGTTTGCGCTGGGCACCTATGGTCGCTGTGAGCAATGTAGCCAACCGATCCAGCTTGCGCGGCTACGGGCGTTTCCTGAAGCTCGCTATGATGTGGTCCATCAGGCTGAGGTGGAGGCAAGGGTACGAGGCATGCAGTGATAAAGGTTTTCAATGAGGCGCAACATTGGCTCACTGCCCATAATGGTATGGCCCTCCTCTCAGGAACGGCGTGATGCTACCTGAGCCGCTCACCCAGAGCAGTTCGCGGGCGCGGGTCATAGCGACATACAGCAGCATTCATCAAAATCAGAAACAGTCTTCCTTTTCTTCAGCGTCCTGAAAACGCAGACCCCTTGTGATGCGCGTAATGACGTTGCAGTGACGCCTTGCAGCTATACTGTAAGAGGAAAATCTGCGGCGATGAGCATGATTGACTCGCCTCTTCTATGAACGGATTGGCAAAGGAGCCAGCACCAGCAAAAGGAGACATGCAATGAGTTACAACCCGTATGAAAATCTGCCGAAGGTTCAGTCGTTTTCCGTGACGAGCAACGATGTGCGAGACGGCGAGAAACTGCCTCTGCCGCAGGTCAGCGGTATCTTCGGCGCTGGCGGTGAGGATATTACACCCCATTTGTCCTGGCGTGGATTTCCAGAGGGCACAAAAAGTTTTGTCGTCACCGTCTACGACCCTGATGCGCCCACTGCGAGCGGCTTCTGGCACTGGGCCGTCGTGGACATTCCGGCAAATGTCACTGAACTTCCTCGTGGGGCTGGGGACGAGAACGGCTCAGGTCTTCCGCAGGGCGCATTTCAGCTCCGCAATGATGCTGGATTGGCTCGCTATATCGGCGCGGCGCCACCTGCTGGACATGGGAAACATCACTACTACTTCGTGGTCCATGCGGTTGACGTTGAGTCACTTGGTCTGGGGAAAGACGCAACGTCGGCATTTCTGGGCTTCAATTTGTTCAGCCACACGCTGGGCCGGGGTATGATTGTCCCCTGGTATGAATCATAAGCCACTGAGATTGAGCTTCTGTTTGAGGCAGCCCGTAGCGTGCGAAAATCCCATCCACTTCTTTTCATTCTTCCGACTTACTCAAGGGTTCAATTTGAATTTTCACACGCTACGGGCTGCCTCCATCCATGCTAGCTGCCATAGTAGAAGTTGATTTGGACTCCCCGCAGGTCGGCGACCTCCTCCGCCCCTGTCGCAGCTTTGATTTCGCTCAGCAGGAATGTCTCGGCTGGCTGCCTCGCCTGGTCCAACCGCTGCGCCAGGGCGCCAGGGGTCGCGGAGTCCCCCTTGCGGAAGGCGCGGATGAGGTGCTGCCCGGCCCGCCGCTGCTCGTACCCCTGAAACGTACCCACATCCGCCACCATCCCCGCGCGTGTGGCCCCTTGGTTCGCCGCCTGGCGCAACACGCGCTTTAACCGGGCGGCACTGAGTTGTTTGGGGCGATAACTGGTGATGCGCCCCTGGGCATCTCGGATGATCCGTTTTTGATGTTCCGCCTTGGGTACAGTGGCGCTCGGCATTCCCCCCAGCAACCCCTGGAGCGGCCCCACCAGATTCGTCCCAGGCCGCTCGCCGCGCGCCACTCTGCCCAGAATCGCTGGATCATAGCCGCCCAGCGCGTGGCTGATCTGCGCGTTGGTCATCCCACGCTGATAAAGCTGCTGCATCAAATCACCAGCCAGAGAGCGTGCCATGCGTGGTCGTCCTTTCTGCCACCTCTTTCAAGCGACGCAAGTCCTCTTCTGTGCGCGGCGCGGCCAGCGGCCCGGCCAGGACGCCCTTGGAGCGAAACGAGCCGGGTGTGCCATCATCGGGCCAGCCAGGGTCCACAGTGACGTAGATCGCATCCGTATTCACTCCCAGAATCGTTGCGCGGGGCAGACTGAGCAGGCGCCGTGTCAGTAGTACCCGGCAATATGCCCACACATACGCGCTCCATTCGGGTCGCAGCCATTTGGTCTCCCGCCCACTGAGGGGCCGCTTCGCTACATACGACATCACACCCGTCTCGCGCTGATACGCGCTCATCTGCTCGTCGGCGCTCAGCGAAGACGCCAGGCGCGTCCATTCGTCCAGGGTGAGAGTACGTTCTTCTTCCCATGACTGCATATGCCAGCGTCCCACCGCATGCAGCAGGATCTCCCGAATGGCTCCGCTGACCAGGGGGCGGAGGTTTGGGGCCAGGCGCTCTGCATCGGCGCGCATCCTGACCAGTCGCTCCTGCCAGGTGCGTAGCACTTTTTGCCCCGCAAAGAGCAGGCGCTCGTGAATAGTGCAGGCCCAGCCCTGCTCCAGCGCGAGCCGCAGTTCCGGCTCACTCACCCACAGGTCAGCGAGGACGGCCCCAGGGGTCGCCGGCCAGGTCCAGGGTTTCTCACTTCCCATCCGCTCACCTGGCACTGGCAGCAGGCCCACCTGCTGCCAATCAGCGGGGATCGTGGCGGTGATGCGATACCAGCCAGGCCGATAGCGTTCAAACTGGTCGAGGCAATCACGCTCTGGCGAACCAACTGGAAAGGAGTAGATCAGGCACGCCGCATACATCCAGCGCCCATCCAGATAGTGAAAGCCTGGGATGTGTTCCAGAGTAGAGGCTGTCAAGCATTCCTTCCGGGGTTGAGGGCTGTGCGTGTGCAGGAGCGCCCGGATCGCTTCGCTCTGCACCGGATAGGAGGAGCCTGCGGGCAGGAGCCGTTCGAGGAGCGCGAGGCCGATGCTGCCTGGACTCCCCAGCAGGGGTAAGCCGCCGCCATGCCGCCCGACGATCTGCCGCAAGGCTTTCCAGGCGCGCGTCACTATCGCCAGATCAGCACCATCCTTGAAAAAGGAGGCGCTAGCCAGCCGGATTTCGATGGTCCGGTCCCCGCGCCGCGCAGTGGCAGTTCGCTGCTCCATGCTAAAATGCGAGAGAACCCAGCCCTGCGCGTGTGCAGCTTCAAACCAGGAACGAGGCACGTCGGCCAGGGCGGCCACGAGCATCAGGCGTGGGGTGTGGCACTGCTCCAGCACTTCGGCCAGAGAGACACCAGGCCGCGTGTGGTGGGTCGTATCATCCGGCCTGACCAGGAGGCCGCTGCGCGGATCGGCAAACGTCGTGAGGTGTTCTTTCAGACCACCCTGATAGAGACGCGTGAGTACTACACTCGTCAATGCTCCTCCTCGCTCTCTGATCACTCTTACTTTCAGCATCGTCAATGTGGGGTTCCCTGAGCGCGTGGCTCACGACCCTGCGAACCAACAGTAGACGCAGCCAGGTCTATCTTACCACCAGGGGCGGCACGCCGCACAACCTGCCAAAACCAGGCTGCTGATCAATGGTGCTCCCCTTTTGGAGTCTCGTCGCCCTTTCCTGGCTGCCAGAATGGATAGGGAATACCTGCCAGGCGATTAATAGCCAACGCTTGTAGGATCAGCAAGATCACCGCTACCATCAGGATAACCAGTTGTATAGGCTTGGTCAGAATACCTAGCGAGATAATCAAAGTCGTCGCGCCAGCAGGCGGGTGCGGTGCGTGCAGGAGTACCATCAATCCGGCGGTCAGCCCCAAGGATAGAGCCGCAGCGGCCACGCGCGGCCCTGTCACTCCCACCGCCAGCGCCGGTCCTGCCGTTGTCAAGCCAGTCACGAGCAGGCTGAAGTAGCCAGCCAGCACCCCAATGCCATGACCGAAGAGGGTATTACGAGGGGATGCCGCAGGTGCGGTTGGTGTATAGAAGAAGAGGAAGGCAGTTGGACCCAGAGATGGAAAGACGAACGGGCTGCCAGTCACCAGCGCCAGTCCAGCCATGATTCCGATGCTGATACAGCCATTGATAAAGCTGAACAACGCCAGCACCGGCGTGCGAGCATAATGGGCCAGCAGCCAGGACAGCCGCGCACGCTGGACTAGCCCGCGCAGCACATCCGACATCTCGCCGCCCAGTGGGTGTTCACGATCAATGCGGTAGCGCGGACCGGTGTTCCTGGTTGGCTCTGGCGTGGGCGTTGCCCCGGTAGGGTCCGCCTGTGACCCTTCCTCTTGCCCCACTACTAGTCTCCTCTCTGCACTGGCTCATCTGCCCTTCACACGCTGGCGCGGCCAGAGCCAGACAATGAGCGCAATCACGAAGCCGATCCCACTGGCAAGCGCGAGCCACCCCAGACGCTCTGTTCTGCCAGATAGAAACTCATAGAGCGCGTCAGTCACTAACCAGAGCTGCGCAATCAAGATCAAGCCAACGATAAACACCTGGCCCTGCACAATGGCAACACGCCCAGGTGAACCTGATTCACGTGGCCCCGGCAATGGCCCACGCGGGCCGCGCGGCGGCTGATGGACCGGCCAGTCATCAGGGTTGGCAACCTTCCGACGCTGCTCAGCAAATTGGCGCTTGGAGACGCCATCAGCAGGCACGTCTGAACTGCGCTGGATGGTTTCTCCCCTGGTATCGCCTTCTGCCCCATCGTAAGCATCTTCGATCTCACTCATCGAGACACCTGCTTCACGGCATAAATCATCCCGTCGTGGATCGCAAGCTGGATAAGCGGCAACGGGCGTGTTGGCGGCCCGGCCAGCACCTCACCTGTCGCAGCATCGAATAATCCATCATGGCAGGGACAATGCAGATTGCGGTCGCCTGGTTGATAAAGCACGGCACAGGAAAGATGGGTGCAGACATCGCTATAGGCAACCAGCCCCTTGCCAGGCAGGTTAATAAGAATACCCTGAGCATACTGATCGGGGAAGGTAAACACACGCCACTCGTTCTCAGCCAGTTCGCCCACCTTTGCAATTGGAACTGCCTGAACCTGCTGCTCAGAGGGAAGATGGCCGACTATAGCAAGCGCCCCAGTTGCCAGGAAAAGCGCGCATGAGCCACCGACCAGAAAGCGCAAGGTATCGCGCCGGGTGACGAGATCATCTTCTCGCCAGGGATAGGGGAACTCCTCGCGCCACTGCTCATCCGATGGCGGGTTCCCTTCCCCCGAAGAACGAGATGGTGGCTGTTTTGTTTCATTCATCATAGCTGACCTCTCTCACCAGGCACTGCACATCAGCGTTCAGTGCCTGGCAAGGCTGATGCTGGCGAATGCGCAGGTTCAGGCTGTGGCAGCGTGCGCGGTGTCCAGGGCTGTGGCGGCGCTGCGCGCTGGGGAATGCCTGCCGCTTCGGCATCCACCCATTGGGCAGCATTGTATGCTGCTGTGGCTTCCGGCATCGCTTCCCGTTTACCCAGACTGGCTGCTTCAACCATTGCCATGAGGTCCAACGCCTCATCCTCTTCGGTCATCACCACATAGTTGCGGGTTTGCACACGCTGTCGGCCAAAGTAGAAGACATTTACCGGCTTTGCTCCCTGCTTTCCACGGCCCGCAGCTAGCCATTCCTCATACGTGCCGTAGAAGATCGCCTGCGTTGGGCAGACAGTAGCACACATCGGCCCTTTGCCCTGGCTCGTCCGGTCATAGCACAGGTTACACTTGCGCATATAGTGGCTTTCCACGTTGAACTTGGGCACCCCAAACGGGCAGGCATAGACACAGTTGCGACAATAGATACAGCGCGTCTCATCGGCCTGATGCACCACCCCATCCGGGCTGACCAGAATGGCCTGCGCTGGGCAGACCTGCGCACAGGGAGCCAGCGGATCTTCACAGTGCATACAGAGCGTGGGCGAAGTCGCCACCGTATCATGGCGCTCGATGAAATCTATATAGATCATGCTCTCGCCCTTGTGCGTGTCACATTCCCGACACGCCGCCACACATGAGCGACAGCCGATACAGCGCGAAGGGTCCAAAAAGATTCTTTTCACAGCCATTACTTTGTTCTCTCAAATATCCAACGCTAACGTAACGTTGGGTTCGGCTTTGCCCCAGCCGCTGGAAGCTCATGCAGCCGGGCCAGGGCTGCGGCGGCCTCCGCTGGATTATCCGCCGCCCAGGTCGGCGGTTGGTTCGCTTTGGTCAGAGCAGCGGCACAGACTTTGTATTCAGGTATCTTCATACGTGGCTCCAACACCGGATTGGTAAGCTGGTTAACAGCCTCCGTGTGTCCATAGTGATAAGGGATGAAGAGCGAGTCGGGACGAATCGAGCGCACCACCAGCGCGCGCAGCGTGATCTCCCCGCGACGCGTGCGAACCGTCACCCAATCGCCATCACCAACGCCTAGCCGCCCAGCCGCTTGCTCATGAAGTTCAACCCAGGGATGGGGAGCCTGCTCCTGGAGGAAAGGCACCCGCCGTGTCTGCGTGCCGGAGAGGTAGTGGTAGACAACACGCCCCGTCGTCAGTACCAGAGGATACTCCTCGTCTGGCTCTTCGGCTGGCGGGAGATAGGTAATCGGATGGAAGCGCGCCTTGCCATCAGGAAAGCCGAAACGTTCTTCATACAGGCGCGGCGTGCCGGGATGATCTTCTGATGGGCAGGGCCAGAAGACGCCGTTTTGCTCCTCGATCTTTTCATAGGTAATGCCCCAGTAATCCGACTTAGCTCCCCTGGTGCAGAGCCGCAGTTCATCAAAAATTTCACGCGGCGAATGGAAGTCAAAATACGCCCCTTTGCTCAGGCGGCGCGCCAGATCACACATAATCTCCCAGTCAGTACGTGCCTCCCCTGGCGGATCGACAGCCTTATTGTATTTGATGACCCGCCCCTCTAGACTGGTCGTAGTGCCCTCATCCTCTGCCCAGGTGGTCCCAGGTAAGACCAGATCGGCCAGTTCCGCCGTCTCGGAGAGGAAGAAATCCGTGACAACGAAGAAATCCAGCCCGCGCAGGGCACGCTCAACCGTGTGTTGATCAGGGAGCGAGACCATCGGGTTCGAGCAGAGCAGATAGCAGGCACGAATCTCCTGACGCAGCATGGCTGGAATCATCAGCGTGGCCGGATAGCCGGAATGTGGCAAGTCCTTCTCATCAATACCCCAAATCGAACAGATAGAAGCGCGATCTTCAGGATGGTCAATCTCGCGGCAGCCGGGCAATTGTGAGGCTTTCTGGCCCACCTCGCGGCCACCCTGCCCATTCCCCTGGCCGGTAAGTGTCCCACAGCCAGCCCCAGGCCGCCCGAAGTTGCCCGTTGCCAGGGCCAGGTTAATCGCCGCGACGGCATTATCCACGCCTTTGCTCTGATGTTCGATGCCGCGCGCATGATAAATCAGCGCGGCCTTTGCCCGACCATAGGTCAGCGCCGCTTCAATAATCGCTTCCGGGCGCAGGCCACAGACCTTCGCAACCAACTCTGGCGGATACTGCTCCACCAAGGCTCTGGTTTCCTCCCAGCCCACCGTGCGCGCGCGGATAAAGTCCTCGTCAATCAACCCCTCTTTGAGAAGAACGTACAGCATTCCATTCAGCAGGGCCGAATCGGTGCCGGAACGCAGGGGCAGAAAGATGTCCGAAGTGCGCGCAATCGGCGTCTGGCGAGGGTCAGCGACAATGAGTTTGCACCCCTGATCGCGCGCCTGCCAGAGATAGCTGGTTACAATCGGGAAGCATTCACCTACATTCGCCCCAATCACAAAAATGCAATCAGCATGCAGCATATCGCTGATGGGGTTGGCGGCACGGTCAATGCCCAGCGAGAGTTCATTCGCTCCGGTAGCCGACGACATGCACAACCGCCCGTTGTAGTCGCAATGCCGTGTACCCAGGGCTACACGAGCGAACTTGCCCGCCAGATAGCACTTCTCATTGGTCATTGACGAGCCGCTAAAGACCGCCAGCGCATCTTTGCCATGTTCGGCCTGAATCGCCTGAAAACGCCGCGCTATCGTATCCAGCGCCTCATCCCAACTCACCTGCTCCAGCGGGCTGTTTTTGCCCCCACGTCGCAGCAGCGGGTGCAACAAGCGATCAGGGTGATTGACTGTCTGATAGGCTGTAGCGCCCTTCGGGCAAAGCATACCGTGATTCAAAGGGAAATCTTCGCGCGGTTCCACGCCCACCACCTGGCCGTGCGCTACTTTGAGATACATACCACACTGTACGCCACAATAACAGCAGTGCGTTGGCACATAGCGATCTACTTGCTCAGTGGATTGCCAACGCGCTGGCTGCCGCTCCCCTTGATAAAAATCGAAGGTATCAACCTGTTGATGCCGAAACAGATGTTTATCAACACTCATGAGTTAGTGTCCTTGGGTTCTAGAGAAAGCGATTTCCATCCCGACTAAGCGCGGCCAGATTGGCCTGGGCGCGCATGACCCGTTTGCATTCTGGACAGAGATCCTGCCACCAACCTGTACTACTTGTGCCAGGTTGTGTGGAAGATGGAGACGGACCTGCAACCTCCCGCTGGCCTTGATCCGCTTCCAGACGGTAGTCTTCGCCCACTTCAGCAAGGGTTTTCTTAAGATCCTCAATGAACCGCACAGGCGCAAACTCCTGCCCACAGCGCACACAATGCTGCATCTCGGTCCCCTCGCCAGTGCGCCAGTAGAGTTCAATACCTACAGTGGCCGGACGCTCGATGAGATGGAAGAACTTGCCAAAGGGCAGAGAGATCAACCACAGCACCACGACAGCCTCGTGGGTGAGAGAGACATACCAGTAATAGGCCCCGCCAAGCCAGGCGCTATCAGCCGTGAGCGCCAGGCCAGTTATGACAATCGCCAGGAGCAGGGCTAACGGAACCAGATCAAAGCGGAAGCGCTGAACAGCAATGAGCGCCAGATCATGAAAGCGGCGGTGAAAAGCCAGCACCAGACCGACCAACAAGAGCAGCGCCGTTAAATCCAGCGCATGGAAGATCAGAAAGCCAAAGGGCGAGTCTGATGAAAAAGAGAAAAGCGAGAAACCAAAGAACCAGAGGAGATAGGAGCCATCGAGCGTCTGCGTGAAGCGCAACCAGCCAAACGTGAGTGGAAAGGTGATTGCGCAGGAAAGGAGTACACCCCAGAAAATACACTGATGGGTGATCCAGCGATAAAAGCCACGCTTCCGAATAAATTGTTGTGTCGCCAGGTCGGCAATCAATGCCTTGGGAATGAGTGAGGTGTAGCGCCGGAAATTGGCATACGAGAGGAACAACTGCCAGCTACGCCGCCAGTAGCGGCTTGTCGGCGGGCGGGCAAGCCAGAAGGTATATTTGTACGTCACAGCAGCGGTGGCAAAGATTGTCGCCACAGCATAGCCGATCAGTGCTGCGTCAAACCAATGAAAGCCCCGCGAACCAATGGCGATTAGCGCGGTGAGCAACACTGCGGCTACAACACCAAACAAGATGGAGCGTGCCCGCAGGTTACCGCTTTTGGCGGAAACTCGCGCAAAAATGGAGTTCGCAGGCGGCGGTGATGGGGCTTCTTCAGGCGCCGAAGTCACACCCATTCGGTTCCTCTCTTCACTCTCTTACGGCGAGATACCTCGCATTCTCTATCTCACCAGGATTACGCCATGTATTCTCTCACAGCAGATAGAGTATACCCCATCCCTCACACCACAACCAAACTCAACCGAAGTATCGCAGACCCGGCGCCCAGAGAAATAGGACTTTTGTCACACCTCATTCCTTCGCAGTATAATTGATATATGCTCGCTCGCAGAAAGCAAAGGCATCTGACAAGCCAGCCATGATCGTTTGGTCAGAAGCGATTCTTCAAAGACTGGTCCCTTGGGATGGTCTCGGACCATTCACTGCTCCGTTGCAGAGCCAGCCAGAACCCATACAGAGGGCGCTTGATGCAGCGAGCCAGGAGTTTCTTTAGGATTACCGCGTGTGCCTGCCCCTGCCGAAGCGAAGGTCGCCGCAGAGCAGCCAGCGCGAGACGAGCCTCGTCAAACTGCCGCATAACAGCACTGCGGCGGGCGTTCTCTAAGGCTATCTGTTGTTCCAGACCCGCGATCTGCTCTTTCAAAGCAGCTACCTGCGTGGCGAGGGCAGGGGTTGGACTGGGAGGCTGGTCGTCCTGGAAGTCCAGCGCCAGACGTAATCGCTCAAGGTGTTGTTGCAAGACCGCCAGGCGCTCCCGATCCGCGTGGATGGACCGGGTGAGTTCCTCACACTCTGCGTCAGTTTGTTCCATCAGGCTCCTGAGTCGAGCGATCTGGAGAGGCCTGTCCTCGGCAGTGAACTTGGGTGACATGGCCGTTTCCTTTACACACGAGCAGGAGCACGCCAGGAGAACTGCTGGCGCGTTCCGAAGTAAGCCTACGTATCAGTACTCCAATCAGCCAGCGTCAGATTAGGTTTGGTGAAGGCCAAGGGCGGATCGAGCAAACATGAAGCCTCGAACCAGACACTTGTTCCGCCCTCGGTTCTTTGCCAGCCTGATCAGGAAGCCGATCAGGCTGGCAAGTCATCAAGCGACACCATTGTCGCCTGCTAGTAAGCTACATCGTAATGCGATATAACTTACTCTTAACAATAGCACAAGAAAGCGGCATCGTCAAGGGTTTTGCGGCCTCGGACGGCAATTGAGCAGTCGTAAAGAGAGAAAAAGGAAGAGGCCCAGGCTGGAAAGTTTCCCCTACAAGGTGGAAAGATAGACTGGGCAAAAACGAATGAGGTCAGCCACTACCGCCGGATACAGGCGATGCTCAGTGGTATGGATACGCTCCGCCAATGATTCAACGCTATCATCAGGGGAGACGGGCACACACGCTTGAGCTATAGGAGGACCAGTATCAATCCCCTCGTCTACAAAATGGATGGTCACACCAGTCATGCTCGCACCCGCCTGGATGGTCTGTCCAAGAGCATCTTTTCCGGGAAAAGCAGGCAAGAGCGATGGATGAATATTCACGATATACCCTTGATAAGCCTTTAGCAGCGTCGAACCGAGAAGGCGCATATATCCCGCCAGCACAATCCAGGCGACCCCTCGCGCTCGTAGCTCTCGCAAGATGGCGCGCTCATATGCCCCCTTATCAGGAAAATCTTTGGGGTTGAAAGCGAAGACAGGGATACCAGCTTGTTTTGCGCGCGCTAGGGCATAGCATCCTGGTCGGTCGGAAACAACCAGCGCCAGTGTGGCAGGGAAACCTCCAAGGCTGGTCTCCTCAATGAAGCGTTGTAGATTTGAGCCGGAGCCAGAGGCAAAGACAGCAAAAGCACTCATGTTCCCTGGTCCTCACTCCCCAGCAGTATGCTCATCGCCATGCTCCCACTCGCCGCGCCTGGCCGGTTCCGGGTTGCACCGTACCAATGCGGCTCGCCCGCTCGCCCAGCGCCGTAGCGCGCGCTATCACGGCTTCAGCTACCTCACCAGGGACGACCATCACAAAACCCACTCCCATATTGAACGTCTGAAACAAATCAGCATCGCTCAGATTGCCCAGCGCAGCCAGCCAGGTAAATACCGGCTGTATCTCCCATGACCTTGGCGACAGGAGGACATCCCAACGTCCGTTCAGCATACGTGGCACGTTATCAGTCAGGCCACCACCCGTAATATGAGCCATACCATGAATGGGGAACTCCTGAAGTAACACCAGCAGCGAGCGCACATAGATGCGCGTGGGCGTAAGGAGCGCCTCACCCAGCGGTCTGTCGGCAGTGTTCCACCCCTCAGCCGCAAAAGGTTCGGTAAGCGATAACCCATGATCCGCGATCAGCCGATGCGCCAACGAGAAGCCATTGGAATGCAATCCAGATGAAGCCAGCCCAATGACAGCATCGCCCGCCGTGATAGTACTTCCATCAATCAGGCGATCACGATTGACAATCCCCACCGCGAATCCCGCCAGATCATACTCACCCGCAGCATAGATACCTGGCATTTCAGCGGTCTCCCCGCCGACAAGCGCGCAGCCTGCTTGCACACACCCATCCGCAACGCCTCGCACCACTTGCTCAGCAATCTTTGGGTCAAGCTTGCCAGTTGCAAAGTAATCGAGAAAGAACAGCGGCTCGGCGCCCATTGCCAGCACATCATTCACACACATAGCGACGCAATCAATGCCAACCGTATCATGGCGATTGAGCGCAAATGCAAGCTTGAGTTTGGTACCCACCCCATCTGTCCCGGAGACCAGCACTGGCTGCGGGTAGCGATCAACAGGCACAGCGAAGCCACCGCCAAAGCCGCCCAGCGAAGTCAGTACCTCTGGCCGCCAGGTCCGCGCAGCATGTGGGCGGTAAGAACGCGCCGCCGCATCGCCCGCCGTAATATCTACTCCTGCTCGGCGATAGGCATCACTCACCGCAGCGCCAGCTTTCCACTTTTCTCAAGCATATGCTTCTGCATGTTGTTATAGAGCCGGGTAGGATAATTTCCTGTAAAACAGGCATTGCAAAAAGGATGCGTGTTTGTGTCGGTAATTCCAAACGCGCCTAGCATCTGCTCTTCCGTCAGATAAGCGAGCGAATCTGCTCCAATGAACTGCTGAATCTCTGGAATGCTTTGCTGCGCAGCAATAAGCTTGGTGCGATCACTGGTGTCAATACCATAGAAACAGGGATGCCTTACTGGGGGTGAACTGATGCGCATATGCACCTCAGTAGCCCCCGCAGCGCGCACCAGGCTCACCAGCCGGGCGCTGGTTGTGCCGCGCACCAGCGAATCATCAACGATCACCACCCGCTTTCCTTCGACAACTTTACGCACAACGTTCAGCTTCAGCGCCACGCCATGCTGGCGCTGCTCCTGGCTGGGTTGGATAAACGTGCGCCCGATATACTTATTCTTCACCAGCGCGATCTCGTAGGGCATACCTGCTTCTTCAGCATAGCCAATGGCCGCAGAGATGCTGGAATCGGGAACGCCGGTGACGACATCAGCCTCCACAGGGCAGGCGCGAGCCAGTACCCGGCCCAGTTGCTTACGCACCATATGAACATTGATACCATCAATATCCGAATCGGGGCGAGCAAAGTAGATGTACTCGAACGTACAAAGCGCCTTGTTCTTGGCCGGAGCGAAACGCTCGCAGCGAACACCGCTATCGTCAATGACGAGCATCTCACCCGGTTCAATGTCGCGGATGAACGTTGCTCCAATGGTGTCAAAAGCGCATGTTTCCGAGGCAACTACATAAGCCGCCCCAAGCTGGCCCAGCGCCATCGGGCGCAGGCCATTGGGGTCGCGCAGCGCGATAAGCTGGTCATTAGTGAGCAAAACCATCGCATAGCCGCCCTCTACTACGCGCATGCTTTCACGGATGCTCTCAATAAAATCTGCGTAGCCCGCCCGCGCAATCAAATGCGCAACAACCTCCGTATCAGAGGTAGATTGGAAGATGCTGCCTTTGCGCTCCAGCTCATCATGCAATTGTTCAGCGTTGATCAGGTTGCCATTATGCGCCAGCGCCAGATTCCCCTGGCGAAAAGTGAAGACGAGCGGCTGCGCATTGGCAAGGTGACTAGAGCCGGTGGTAGAGTAGCGCACATGGCCGACGGCGGCCCGTCCATGCAGCCCGGCCAGCGTTCCGGGGGTAAAGACTTCATTGACCAGACCCATGCCACGATGATGAGGCATTTCAGCCCCATCAACGACGGCAATTCCAGCACTCTCCTGGCCGCGATGCTGAAGGGCGTAGAGCGCGTAGCTGGTAATCTGGGCCGCATCGGGATGGTTCCAGATGCCAAAAACCCCACACTCCTCATGCCACTCATTCAGAATGGAATCCTCTAATGCCTGGCTCATACAAACGCTCCTTCCCACTGCGCTTTCAATGACGCGACTGAAAGGCTCAACGTTGCTCCCTCTTGCTGCTCGCCTCGCTGCTGATCGCGGGGCGGCAGGGCGATACGCAGCAAATCATCGTCAACCACGCGGCCAAGTATCAGGCATGATCCAGCAATCCTCTCAAAGTGATCCATGTCCTTTGGGTCAACCTCTACCACGATACGTGCCGCGCTCTCGCCAAAAAGGGCTATCTCCGCGCAGCCCTCGATCTCCCAGCCAAGTATCGCGCCCTTATCGCCTGCAATACACATCTCGGCCAGCGCAACGGCCAAACCACCATCAGAGACATCGTGTGCTGAACGAACAATGCCAGCGCGGATAAGCTCCAAACAGGTGGTCTGAACGCGCGCCTCCAGATCGAGGTCAATAGGCGGCGTCGGCCCAAGCGCCTTGCCTCTTTTCATAGCGGCATATTCGCTGCCCCCCAAGGTCGTCGCTCGTTCCGCGCCCAGCAGAATCAAGAAGTTCCCCGCCGTTTTCAGGGCTGGCGTCGTCAGGTGATTCAGGTCATCCACAACGCCAACCATGCCGATAATCGGCGTGGGGAAGATGTCCTGACCATTCGTCTCGTTGTAGAAGCTGACGTTGCCGCTGACTACCGGCGTCCCTAGCTTCAGGCAGGCTTCGCTGATGCCCTGAATGCTTTCAACAAATTGATAGAAGATACCGGGCTTTTCAGGGTTGCCAAAGTTCAAGCAATCCGTAACGGCCAGTGGTCGTGCGCCAACGCAGACCAGATTGCGCGCTGCTTCGGCAACTGCGTGCATCCCGCCCGCGTGTGGGTTCAGATAGACGTAGCGGCCATTGCCATCGGTCGTCATCGCAATTCCCCGCCGGAAATCGGGCAAGGCCACCACTGCCGCATCACTGCCAGGGCGAACGACCGTCGCCGCGCGCACCATTGAATCATACTGGCGATATACGTAGCTTTTACTGGCAAGGGTTGGTCGCGCCAGCAGCGCCAGCAAATCGGCGGCGAGATCAGCCGATTCCGGCAGGGCATCGGCGCTCATCAGCAGAGCATTATCAAGATAAGCCGGGCGCTCCGCCGGACGGTCATAGATGGGCGCATCATCCACCAATGCCACAATCGGCAGATCACCAGCGATCCGCCCACGCTCCAGAATACGCAGCCGCCCGCTGTCCGTGACCTGCCCAACCTCAACAGCATCCAGCCCCCATTTGGCAAAGATGGTCTGCGCTTGCGCCTCGTGTCCACGTCGCATCACAACTAACATGCGCTCCTGCGTTTCCGAGAGCATCACTTCATAGGGCGTCATACCCGTTTCGCGGCGCGGAACCAGCGCCACATCAATGTCAATGCCGCTTCCTGCGCGGCTTGCCATCTCAGCACTCGAAGACGTGAGACCAGCCGCCCCCATATCCTGAATGCCAACCACCGCGCCGCTCTCGATCAGTTCCAGGCAGGCTTCCAAAAGCAGCTTCTCCATAAACGGATCGCCCACCTGCACTGCCGAGCGTTCGCGGCTGTGGGGGTCTTCAACCGAGGCAAACGTAGCGCCATGAATGCCATCGCGGCCAGTCCTGGCGCCGACCACCAGCACCGGGTTGCCCACACCCTCAGCCATTCCGCGCGCGATCTGGTCATGGCGCATCAGCCCGACACACATAGCATTTACCAGCGGATTATGGGTGTAAGCTTCGTCGAAGATCACCTCGCCGCCAACTGTTGGGATGCCAACACAGTTCCCATAACTGGCGATGCCCGCTACAACCTGCTCGAAGAGATACCTGTTGCGTTCCTGATTGAGCGAGCCAAATCGCAGGCTATCCAGCAGAGCGATAGGCCGCGCGCCCATCGTAAAGATGTCGCGGATAATGCCTCCTACGCCGGTGGCTGCCCCCTGAAATGGTTCGATTGCCGATGGGTGGTTATGGCTCTCCATCTTGAAGGCCACGCCCAGGCCACCACCAATGTCAACGATTCCGGCGTTCTCTCCTGGCCCCTGAAGCACCTGTGGCCCTTTGGTTGGGAGCACGCGCAGGCGCCGCTTTGAGCTTTTATAGCTGCAATGCTCTGACCAGAGTACGCTGAAGATGCCGACTTCGACATAATTTGGCAGGCGTCCCAAGCGGGCGCAGATGCGCTCGTACTCTTCATCACGCAGACCAAAATTGAGATAAAGGCGTTGCTCCTGAATCTGCGTGGGCGCTGGCTCAGGCATAGACCGCCTCTTTCCAAGAACGCAGCAGCGAGGTAAAGATCGGCGCGCCATCGCTTGACCCCAGGAGCAGATGAATAGCGCGTTCTGGATGCGGCATCATACCCAGCACGTTGCGTTGTCGGTTCACGATGCCCGCGATGTTGTCCACTGAGCCGTTAGGATTCCCCCCCAGGTAGCGAAAGACGATCTGGTCATGCTCGCGTAGCTCTTGCAGCGCCGCGTCATCGGCGAAGTAGCTGCCCTGGGCGTGGGCAATGGGCAGGCGAATCTGCTGCCCGGCGCGATAGTCAGCCGTGAAGGGTGTGCGCGTGGTTTCCACCCGCAGACCCACGATGTCGCAGCGGAACTGTAGATGATTGTTGGGAAGCAGCGCCCCCGGCAGCAGGCCAGCCTCGGTTAAAACCTGGAAGCCATTGCAAATGCCCAGGACCGGATGGCCCGCCTGCGCAAGCCGCTTTACCTCGGTAATCACAGGCGCAAAGCGAGCAATGGCTCCTGCGCGCAGATAATCTCCATAGGCAAAACCGCCTGGAATAATCACCGCATCGTAGCCCTCCAGCGAGGCGGTCTGATGCCAGATTAAGTCCACCGGCTCATTCAGCACACTCTTGATAGCGCGCAACGCATCCTCGTCGCAGTTTGACCCCGGAAAGACAACCACCGCAAACCTCATGCTTCCTCCTGTGCAAGCGTGAATTCATAACGCTCGATCACCGGATTGGTCAGCAGCGTCTCGCACATTCCAGAAACCCGCTGGCGGGCTGTCGCTTCGTCGTGCGCGGTCAGGCGCACTTCCAGGTACTTGCCGACGCGCACATCCGCCACTTCATCGAAGCCTAACGTTCCCAGCGCGCGCACGACAGTAGCTCCCTGTGGGTCAAAGACGCTCGGCTTCAGTGTGACATGGATTTGGGCGCAAAAGGTCATACGAGACCTCCCACTCGATGCAACATCTCCTGATACGCTCCTTCGACGCCGCCAAGATCGCGGCGGAAGCGATCTTTATCCAGTTTCTCCCGCGTCTCCGCATCCCAGAACCGGCAGGTATCCGGCGAGATTTCATCCGCCAGCAGCAAGTGCCCTTCGGCATCAGCGCCAAACTCCAGCTTGAAGTCCACCAGCAGTACCCTGCGCTGCGCCAGATGCTCCCGCAAAATCCTGTTGATGGTCAACGCATAGGTGCGCATCTGCTGAAGTTGCTCTGGCGCCGCCAGCTTCAACGCGGCAATATGGTCTTCATTGATCAGCGGGTCGCCCAGTTCGTCATTCTTGTAATACCATTCCACAACGGGTTGCCGCAGTTCTTCGCCTTCCGGCAGCCCCAGCCTTTTGGAGAGCGAGCCTGCGGCAATGTTTCGCACAACGACCTCAATGAGCACAATCTTCACTTTCTTTACCAACTGCTCGCGCGGGGAGAGTTGCTGGATAAAATGAGTAGGGATGCCTGCTCGCCCCAGCACCTCAAAGAAAATGGTGGTCATCCGATTGTTCAATTCACCCTTGCCAATAATTGTGCCGCGCTTCTCACCGTTGAAAGCTGTCGCATCATCCTTATAGAAGACAACCACCTGATCTGGCCGCTCAGTAGCATAGACCTGCTTGGCTTTACCTTCGTACAGTAGCTCGCGTTTCTCCAAAGTGCTCATCCTCTCTGCTTGCCATTTCAGTCACCCCCTCAAGGGCTGGTAATTATTCGCTCTTTTTTTGCGTCAGATACCCTGTAACGCCTGCTTCGCTCAGCCGCCGGTCCTTTGCCTCGACTTGTTCTGCCAGCCTGTGGCGGTAGGAGGCGAGGCGTTCGGCCAACTCATCGTCACTTATGGCTAGCATCTGAGCCGCCAGTAATCCCGCGTTGTAGGCGCCATCAATAGCGACAGTCGCCACAGGAATGCCGCGCGGCATCTGTACAATCGCGTAAAGCGCGTCCACTCCATTAAGAGCGCCCGATGCAATCGGAACGCCGATTACTGGTAAAGTCGTGGCAGCGGCAAGCACGCCTGGCAGATGAGCAGCGCCACCAGCCCCCGCGATCAAGACGCCGTACCCCTCCGCTGCCGCAGTTGCGGCCAGGCGCATCGCTTTCTCTGGCGTGCGGTGTGCAGAGGCAATATGAATTTCATACGGAATGCCGAGTTCAGACAGCGCCTCGACAGCGCCTTTCATAACTGGTAGATCGGAATCGCTGCCCATAAGAATCAAGACGCGGCGCACTGGTTCAACCCTCCAAACAACAAGAAGCCCGGCCTGGGAAACTTGCCTCATGCTGTTTCAGCATCCCTCACTGACGCTGAAACACACTACAGGTGAAGCTTCCCGACCGGGCTGAAAACCAATCGGTAACGCAGCCACGCAAAGCGGCTGCGCAGGGCCTTCTGATCCAAAGGCATGCACATTGCAGCCAGCAGAGCATAAGACCCCATTCACCCGTAGTCCCATGATTTTGGTTCGTTCAGCCCTCCAAAAAGTGGCTGAAAGCGAACACCGGTCACAGGGTAGAGACACCTGAGCCATATTCCCAGGCATATACGGGCATCTCTTCAGTTGTGCTTGCTCCTCTCGCTCTGGCTCATGGCAGGCAGCCCTATTGTTGGGAATCCTGCCTGAAGGCAAGCAAAGCGCGAGAAGCCCCTATCACGCAACCAAAGCATACAACACGGTCGCAGCATTTAGCAAATAGGCGCGCCGCGCCCTTGCTGCGCATCCACTGCATATGCAAAAAGCTAGCCAAACCGGGATATAATAGGGCAATTGAGGCGTATCGAAGAGGAGCAAGCTCTTGTTAGCGCCCGGAAAGCGCGTCTAGAATAGGTAGCATGCTTATGAATATTCTGGTAGTCGGCAGCGGTGGACGCGAGCATGCGCTGGTCTGGAAGCTGGCGCAGAGTCAGCATCAGCCGCGCATCTTCGCTGCGCCTGGCAATCCAGGGATGCGGCTATCTTCTCTTACTACGGGCGAAAGACCACTCGCAACACTGGTACCAATAGCAGCCGATGATATTGAGGGTCTGCTAGCGTTCGCCCGTGAGCAGCACATAGATTTGACCATCGTCGGGCCAGAAGCGCCGCTGATGCTGGGTATTGCTGATCGTTTTCGCTCCGCAGGGATGCGCGTCTTTGGTCCCCAACGCGCCGCCGCGCAATTGGAGGGAAGCAAAGCATTTGCCAAAGAGGTGATGAAACGCGCAGGCATCCCCACTGCGCGGCATGCCACCTTCAGCGATGTGGCTGCGGCGCGTACCTACGTAGAGCAGCAAGGCGCCCCTATTGTGATTAAGGCGGATGGCCTGGCGGCAGGCAAGGGCGTGACCGTCGCCAAAACAGTGCTAGAGGCATTACGAGCGCCAGAAGAAATGATGGAGCGACGTATCTTTGGCGAGGCAGGGGATAGAGTGGTTATTGAGGAGTTTCTGGCTGGAGATGAACTGAGCGTGATGGCGTTGGTTGCAGGCGATAGCTACCAGTTATTGCTTCCATCTCAAGATCACAAACAGGTATTTGATGGCGACCTGGGGCCGAACACTGGCGGAATGGGGGCATTTGCCCCAGTCCCCTGGGTGGACGGCCCCCTTATCGAAGCTATCCGCGCGCACATCTTTGCCCCGCTTCTGAAAGAACTGGCGCGATCCAGCCTCGACTACCGAGGAGTCCTTTACGCCGGATTGATGATAACCAGGGAGGGGCCGAAGGTAATCGAGTTCAATGCGCGTTTCGGTGATCCTGAAACACAGGTCGTGCTGCCACTCCTGCGATCCGATCTGGTTGATCTCTGCCTGGCTGTGGCTGATGGATCGCTTGATCGCGTAAGCCTGATAAACGATCCGGGCGCAGCGGTGAGCGTGGTGCTGGCGTCAGAGGGCTATCCCGGCAATTACATCACCGGCCACCCAATCACCTGCCCGGCGACCTTGCCAGCAGAAACGTTCGTCTTTCATGCTGGCACGCGGGAAGTGGAGGGGCAGTTGGCGACTGGAGGCGGTCGGGTACTCAACGTTGTCGGACTGGGGCCAGACCTGGAGTCTGCACGCAGGCGGGCCTACGCTGCCGCCGAGCGTATCAATTTCTCTGGCAAGCATTATCGCCATGACATTGGGCGTCGTCCACGCTCTATAGGAGATATGCGCCTTTGATCAGCCGATTGGATCAAGATCACTTCCTCAATCTCTTCCAGTGGCTTTGCTGTTGGTCGCCTCGCTGCTTCCCACGCTCTGAAAACTCTGGTTGAGCGGATCACTCGACGGGCCAGCTACTGGCAGCGCAACATAGAAGGCGCTGCCGCTCCCACTGGCGCTCTCAGCCCAGATCTGGCCGCCATGCTGCTCCACTATCTCACGGCAGATATGCAGGCCCAGCCCCAACCCAACCCCTGAGCCGCTCTGCACCTCGATGCCTGGCGCTCGATAGAAGCGATCAAAGATATGCGGAAGCGCGTCGGCTGGAATGCCAATGCCTTCGTCACGCACACAGAGGATAACCATATCCCCAGTTTGCTCTAAAGTCAAGAAGACTGGCGCTGTCGCTGGCGAATATTTCAGCGCATTGGAGAGCAAATTCGAGATAACCTGGCTCATGCGATCAACATCCACCTCTACCTCCAGAGATCCCTCTGGGGCAGAAAAAGTGATAGCACGATTGGTTGCTATCATCTGCTCCTCTACAGCTTGCTGGCAGAGGGCTGCGAGAGAGCTTGGCTCCAGACGCATCGTCAGCTTGCCTGCCTCGATACGAGAGACATCCAGCAAGTCGTTAATCAACTGCTCCATTCGCGCGATAGCGCGCCCCATGCGCGCCATATGTGACGCCATCGGGAGACCAGCCCGCTCAAGCTGGCGCTGAGTCAGTTGGGTCAGCAGCTTCATCGAGGTGAGCGGCGTGTGCAGTTCATGCGAAGCGATGCTCATAAACTCTTCTTTTGCCTGGTTGGCCTCCAGGAGTTCACGCGTCCGTTCCTGCACGGTCTGCTCTAACAGAGCAGCATGTTGCTCCAAAGCCAGGCGCTGCTCCTGCACCTGGCGGCTCAGTTGACGCGCCTCAATGGCGCGTTTCAACGACGCTGCAAGGTAATCGCGTTCGATAGGCTTCTGAATAAAGTCATAGGCGCCGCCACGCAGAGCTTGTACCGTTAACTCGTGTTCACCATGCCCGGTAATCAACAGAGTAGGCGTCGCCGGGCGCAGTTCCTTGATTTTGCTGAGCAGTGCCAGCCCATCCATTCCTGGCATTTTAATATCCGTGATAACAGCGTCGTAATCAGTGGTGGCAATCGCCTCAAGTGCTGAAACGGCTGATTCAACCGTATCAATCTTCAGACCTTCCATACGCAGATGTAATGCTTCTGGCAGCGCCTGCAAGAGAGCAGAATCATCATCAACAATGAGAATCTGTATTAAGCTCATACGAAATCCTCGCCTCCTTCCACATTGGGTTGCGCCAACGGGAGTTGGACGAAAAATGTGGCCCCTTCGCCTGACTGGCTTTCAACCCAAATTGTTCCTCCATGCTCTTGTATAATACCGTAGGTGATCGAAAGGCCCAATCCAGTCCCGGCCCCCACATCCTTGGTGGTAAAGAATGGGTCGAAGATGCGCTGCTCAAGCCCTGGTGGAATCCCGGCTCCGGTATCGCGGACTTCCAGCGTGAAGATGTCTTGTCGCAGTGTTGACGTGATCGAAATGTTTTTGCGTGATGCGTTCACCAGCGCGTCGCGCGCATTGGTCAGCAGGTTAATGAAAACTTGCTCCAGTTGGATGGCGTTGCCGATCACCACAGGATCCTCTGGTCCGAGCGCAAGCACGACCTCGATCTGCCTTAGCCGCATTTGCTCGCGCATCAGCGAGAGCGCCCGCTCGATCACAGGCTTGATTGCCACTGGTTCGCGGCTGAAAGTAGCCGCCCGCCCGAACGTGCGCAGATGAGAAATAATCTCGCCAGCCTTGCGAACCTGCTGCATAGCCTGGCGAAGCTCGGCCAGAATCTGTTCCTGATCGCCTTTGCCCAACTCCAGCAGGTCCATAGCATTACCAACAAATAGACCAATATTGTTCAGTGGATTGTTGAGTTCATGCGCCACTCCTGTGGTAAGTTCACCCAACGTAGCAAGCTTCCCTGCCTGTACCAATTGCTCTTGCTTGTCGCGCAACTCTTGCTCGCGGCGCTGCATCTCAGCGGTGGTTTCGCTCAGATCACCCATGATGTGAATCATAGCCTTGCGGCTGTTTTCCAGGCGCAGATTGGACTGGTGTATATCTTGAAGAATATGCAGGAGGGCGCGCCGCGAATTATCCAATCGCCCGGTTTGTCGAACCAGCCGCCGCCGGTCCTGTTCATAGTCTGCCAGAATATGGAGCATAGCCTTGCGCTGGTCGGCCAGTTTTTTGTTGAGTTGATTCATATCGTCCATGATATGGAGCAAGGCGCGACGACGCTCTTCTCCCTTGCGCACGCGCACTTCAAGTTGGTCTTTTTCCTGGTGCAGGCGTTCGTGCGCTTCAAGGAGCGTTTGCAGGTCGGCCTCTTCAGCCCGGATGGTCCCTTCGGCGAGCAAGGGCGATAGGCCGGTTTCCAGCGCCTCGTTCATCCAGCCCGCCCCCGCTCTGTTCGGGCTTTTTCCAAGTCCTGCTTCAGACGCTCGATCTCTTTCTCCAATGTAATCATCTTGAGTTCGCGGCCTACCACCACCTCTTCAAATTTCTCCAGATCAAGAATCTTCTCCTGTAATTCGCTCTTGGACTGCTCCAGGTCATGAACCACGCGCTCGTAAGCGCGCATATCGCGCAAGATGCCGATAGCGCCAATCACTTTGCCATCGGAATCACGCAACGCCGAGGCGTTCAGCGTCGTGGGGATGACCTCTCCAGAGGCGCTGCGCGGGGTGAGCCGGGCATTGCGGGTGACACCGCGCTCAATCACCTCGCGCAAGGCAGCCAGAAACTCACGAGTTTCTTCCGGGCTAATAAAGCGGGAGAGTGACTGCTCCAGCACCTCATCGGGCCGGAATCCCAGGAGCGCATAAACAGCATCATTGGCTTGCAGAATCTTACCTTCCAGATCGCTAACAAACACTGGATCGGGCGCATTGTTAATCAAGCCTTGCGAGAAAGCACGGGCTTTATCCAGTTCGCGCATATCGCGCAAGATGCCAATCGCGCCAATGACCTCGCCATCTCCATCACGCAGGGCCGAAGCGTTGAGGGTGGTAGAAATGACCTCTCCAGAGGCGCTGCGCGGATTGAGGCGCGCATTGCGCGTCACGCCGCGTTCAATGACTTCATCCAGCGCGGCCATAAACTCACGAGTTTCTTCCGGGCTAATAAAGCGGGAGAGCGATTGCTCCAGCACCTCATCGGTGCGGAAACCGAGCAACTCATACACCGCATCGTTGGCTTGCAGAATCTTGCCTTGCAAGTCTGAAACAAACACCGGGTCCGGCGCGAACTTAATCAGACTATCCGCATAAGCGCGGGCCTTATCCAGTTCGCGCATATCACGCAAAATACCAATAGCGCCAATGACTTTCCCATCAGCATCACGTAAAGCCGAAGCATTGAGGCTGGTGGGAATAACTTCACCAGAAGCACTGCGAGGGTTGAGGGCAACATTGCGCGTTACGCCATGCTTCACCACCTCGCGCAAGGCGGCGGTAAATTCGTGCGCCTCCCTGGCGCTGATGAAACGAGAGAGCGATTGCTCCAACACTTCATCAGGCCGAAACCCCAGCAGTTGTGAGACGGCGTCATTGGCTTGCAGAATCTTGCCTTCCAGATCGCTGACGAACACTGGATCGGGCGCATTGGCGATGATAATGTCAGCATCCAGTGCGCCAGGCGCTTTGGCGTTATGAATCTTGATCGGTCCCCTGGGGACACTGCCAGGCAACGTAGTGTCAGCCATAAAAGCATCCTCCGATTTCTGAGGGCCACGGGGGGCGCTCCCGCTAGGCCACGAGAGCATAGTATCAGACAAAAGCCTGGAAGTATCGCTTCTTCTGACAGGTCGAGCCAATTCCCTGACGAATCTACGGTTTTTGCACGGTTTAACCATTATATAATCTCGGTGAGACGCTTGTACAGCAGCGGCTGATGTATCCAGGGATATGCAAGCTGCAAAGATAGCGAGTAGACAATCGTGCTATACTAAAAACGGCTGGAATGGGTAGTAACAAGCACAAGCAATTGCTGCCCGAATGTAAACCTGGATGATTCTCCATGAGGAAACTGCTATGGGTCGTGTGGCCTTGTACCTGCAAGACAAACATCCGCTCCGCGACGGGATGGCTTATGCACAGTATGCCGAGCAACGCGGCTTCGAGGCTGTATGGCAGGCCGAATCGCGCCTTGTGCGGGATGCGATTGTCCCTATGGCTGCCTTCGCGGCAGTGACCTCGCGCATCACTATTGGCAGCGGCGTGATTAACAACTGGACACGCAATATTAGCCTGCTTGCCGCGACCTTTCTGACACTTGACGACCTGGCGCCCAATCGCATCATCTGCGGTATCGGCGCGTGGTGGGATCCCCTTGCCAAACAGGTGGGCATTCAACGTACCAGGCCCCTGAAGGCAATGCGAGAAACCATCGAGGTTCTGAAACGCTTGCTGAGGATGGAGCGCGTCACTTTTCACGGGGACTTTCACCACGTAGAAGATATTGAACTCGACGTTGTGCATGGGCGCCGGGAGCCGCGCAACGTCCCAATCTATATTGGCGCCACACATATGGGTATGATGGAACTGGCTGGCGAAATTGCCGATGGTGTCGTCCTTAATTATTGCGTCCCCCCCGAATACAACAACGAAGCCTTGAAGCACCTCTCCAGCGGAGCCAACAAAGCCGGACGCCTGCTGAATGACATTGATCGCCCCCAGTTGATCGTCTGTTCGGTTGACCATGATCACCAGCGTGCTGTACAGGCAGCGAAGGAATTGATCACACAGTACCTCGCCCAGCAACCGCATATAGCCCAGGCAAGCGGCACACCACCGGAAACAGTGAAGCAAGTGCAGCGCATCCTTGGATGGCCCGCTACCAAAGAACAAATTCATCAAGCCATGCAATTGGTGCCGGATGAATTGATTGAACGCATCAGTGCAAGTGGAACACCCGAAGAAGTGCGGGCAAAAGTAGAAGCGTACACGCGCACCGGCTGTACCTGCCCGATCCTTTATCCGGTAGGCGCCGATGTGCCGCTGATGATTGATACCTTTGCACAAACGTGATCCCTCCGGCAGTAGCTCAGCAGGCCATTTGTAGGCGATTCCCAAGCAAGAGAGTTTGATTGATGCCTTCTACGAAGATCGTTTGCACCATCGGCCCAGCCTCACAAAGTGAAGCTGTCTTAGAGCGGCTGATTCTGGCCGGAATGAATGTCGCGCGCCTCAATTTCTCACACGGCACACCTGCCGAACATGCAGAGGTCATCGCCCGTATTCGCGCGCTTGCAACAAAGCTAGGCCAGCCAATCGCCATTCTCCAGGACTTGCAAGGCCCCAAAATCCGCACCGGAGTCCTGCGTGATCATCAACCAGTACACTTGACGAGCGGCGCATCCTTTACGCTCACAACACAGTCCCTTGTTGGTGATGCGCTCAGAGTTTCAACGACCTACCAGCACCTTCCCAACGATGTGAAGCCAGGCGCGCATGTTTTCCTGGCCGATGGGTTGTTGGAGCTAGAGGTCATTGAGACGACCGAGACTGAGGTACACTGCCGCGTCCTACATGGAGGAGTCCTGGGGGAACACAAAGGGATCAACCTCCCTGGAGTCGTAGTAAGCGCGGCAGCCCTTACCAAGAAAGACCTCGCCGATTTACACTTTGGAATAGCTCAGGGAGTTGATTTTGTCGCAGTAAGCTTTGTGCGCCAGGCGAGTGATATTCAAGCAGCGCGTATTGCTATCGCCGATGCGGTGACTTTACCTGTTAGCAAAACATCCGATGCAATAAAACACGCTAGCGCGTCACAAGAACCTCAAAAACAACCGTCAATCATCGCCAAGCTGGAAAAACCAGAAGCCATCACCCATCTGGATGCTATTCTCGAAGTCTCCGATGGAGTTATGGTTGCGCGAGGAGACCTCGGAGTCGAGCTATCCCCAGAAAAGGTTCCTTTAGCGCAAAAGCGCATCATTGATCGGGCAAACGAGTTTGGCCTTCCAGTCATTACCGCTACGCAAATGCTAGAGTCAATGATAACGCAGCCTCGCCCAACGCGAGCCGAAGTGAGCGACGTGGCGAATGCCATATTGGATGGTACCGATGCGATTATGTTAAGTGAGGAAACTGCCAACGGCCTGTATCCTGTTGAAGCGGTAGAGATGATGGCTCGCATCGCTAGAGAAACTGAGCCTGCTTGCAGGCCAAAAACGCAGCATACTCGCCGCCAGAGGCCAACACTCGCTCATGCAGTGAGCAGTGCTGCGCATATTTTAGCGAAAGAGGCAGCGGCAGAGGCCATTGTAGTCTTCACCCGCAGTGGCAGGTCAGGGCGCCTGATCTCGAAAGAACGCCCGGATGTTCCCATTATTGCGTATACTTCGTCGGATGCTATCTATCGGCAACTCGCGCTCTGGTGGGGTATAATACCTCGCATGATCCCTTTAATGGACAGTACCGAAGCACTAATAACCGAGGTGAGTAGTCGTTTGGCACAGGATGGGTTAGTACAAGCAGGGGAAAAAGTGGTAATTATGGGAGGAATGCCAATTGCAGCCGAGGCCAGAACCAACTTCATCAAATTGCATCAAGTGTGATGAGTTTATCCCTTGCCATGATATGCGACAATGTATCTCGCACAAAGCACAACAAAATAGTGTGATTCTGGGTGGAATAGAAAAAGAACATGAGTTCACAGGACACCGCCGCACCCGACGCCTCATCTAGCCATAATGGCAAAGGCGAACAGAACTACGGCAGGCTAGGGTTTTTTCTTTGCTGGGCCGTTGTCTTTGCCGACATTGGCACTTCGGTCTACTACGTACCTGGCATTCTCTACGGTCAGGTTGGCAAGCTTGCCGGTTTTTTTGTCTTCCTGACAATGGCCGTCTTCGTCCTCCTGACACTGAAATACTCTGAAGTGACCTATCGCTACCCACAGGGAGGGGGCGTCGTCACTGTTTCAGCAAACGCCATGAAGCCCTGGGTTGGCGCCCTGGGTGGCATGTTCATCCTGGTGGACTACTTCCTCACAGCAGCCATCAGCTCACTCTCAGGTCTCATCTACTTCAGTGTCGTAGCGCCTCATGTTGGTCCAATGGTGCTGCCGATAACTCTTATCGTACTGGCATTATTAGGGCTGCTAAACTGGTGGGGGATCAGCGAGAGCGCCATCGTCAGCGCCGTTGGCGCAGTTATCGCTTTTATCAGTGATATTGCCATCCTGATTGAAATATTCACTCATGAATCAATCCAGACAATCCTGAACACCATCCCCCTGATGTTCTCTGGAAAACCTCTAACAGGGTTGACGCTGTTGACAGGATTCGCCGGAGCCTTCCTGGCCTTTTCCGGTCTGGAGAGCATCTCACAGCTCTCTCCCGTCATGAAGATCCCTCGCAAACGCACCGGTAGGCTGGCACTTCTGCTGGTAGTCCTGACTATTGGCATCACCAGTCCACTTTTGACTCTCTTCTCTACAACCCTGCTCCAAAACGCAGCCAATGTAGACCCGAACCAATTCATCTCCCTTTTGGGTGGTAAATACAGCCAGGTATTGGGCATCGAAGTCGCCATTAGCGCCTCAGCACTCCTCATTTTTGCCAGCAATACGGCCATCATTGGAACCTATCATGTCTTCCTGGCGCTCTCGCGCATGCGCTTTTTCCCTAATTTCGTAGAACACCGCAGCGCCTGGCGAGGGACACCTCATTATTCTATTGCTCTCGCCACCGGCATTCCAATCCTGATCCTTATCGTCGTGCGGGGTGACATCATCATTCTGGGTGATATGTATGCCTTTGGTTTACTTGGCGCCTTCAGTCTGACCTGCCTCGGCCTGGACATTGTGCGCTCCCGTGAACGCCGACGGCACAAAGAAAGGGAAAGACTCAAGAAGCTGGCGCAGGCAGGAAATCTCAGCAATATAACCGGGCTACACCCTATCCTGCCGCAGACACAAAACCCAATAGTCGCCCCTGTTTCTACGCCCATATTTGTGCTTGGCATTGTCACAACAGCGATTGTTATACTCGCCTGGTCAACCAATCTTATCTTTAAAATCCCAGCCACAATTTTCGGGGGCAGTGTCACGATTGCCGGGTTGGGCATCGCATATTGGAATTATCAGCGCCTCGCAAAGCGGGGGCGGCCAATGGTCTACCCAACAGAAATCCACGCCCCTATCCCTGGTTCAGTACTTGCGGTATTACCTGACGCTTCAGAAGGGCGCGAAGCTGTGGCTCGCGCAGCATGTGCAGAGGCAGATGACAGGGCTATAGTCTTTGTCTATCGCGGCCAATCAACCCGCACCCAGGCTCCACGGCTCTTCGAGACTGTTGACCCCTACTTTGAAGACGAGCCAGCAAAGCAAGCCTTTGGTGAGGCGGAAAGCATCGCCCGCGAAAAGAACGTCAAACGCCATTACGTCTATCTTTCTAAAGCGCCTGATGCCATCTTCCAATTCTGGCAGATTTTGCGACCACGAGACACCATTATTGTGGACGAGGATAGCCAGATAGCACATACTCTGGCTCCTGATTTGGTTCGCCTCAGCCCCGGCCCTGGCGGGCAAGTCACGCACCTGATCAAGCGTTGGCAGAGTCCATCAACTGTTGGCATGTAGCCATACCATGCAAAACAAGCTATGGACGATTCCGCGCTCGTTGGGCGTGGTCTCCCCACGCCTGGCATGCTCTGTGCAGAAAACCCTCCTTATACGCACTCTCTTGCCTTTGGCAATCCATCTTCCTGGTAGCAAGCCAAATCAGGATCACAAGAGAGCGGCTACAGGTTTCCACAGTGTTCCACAGAAGAGCCAAAAAGGAGAAATCTGTTTATGGCGCATGCCTTCATAGAGGATGTAATTGAACAGCAGCAGTGGCTAGAGCCAACAGGCGACGCACTACAACAGGCGATTGGCAAAGTTGCCAGGCGCGAGGGGCCATCCCGTACCGTCAAAGATGCTCTACATGGGACGTGGCTCGGCCACCCCTTGCATCCCGCCTTGACAGACATCCCTCTTGGCTCCTGGAGCGCCTCACTGCTACTAGACGTATTCAGCCTGGGGGGTAATCGCAGTATCCAGCAAGGCGCTGATGCCACATTAGGAATTGGCCTGGGCGGCGCGCTTGCATCAGCCTTAACGGGCCTGGTGGATTGGCAAGAAACCTATGGACGCGAGCGACGAATAGGGCTGCTACACGGGCTGCTCAATACCACAGCACTGACGCTCTACACAGCCTCGCTGGTCCAGCGCAGGCGC
Source organism: Ktedonobacterales bacterium (assembly GCA_036557285.1). Classification (NCBI taxonomy): domain Bacteria; kingdom Bacillati; phylum Chloroflexota; class Ktedonobacteria; order Ktedonobacterales; species Ktedonobacterales bacterium. The sequence continues at coordinate 52,148 of DATBHW010000064.1, read as the reverse complement.
AAACGGCGAGGCACGGGAATACTGCTATCTGCCCTGGGCTACGGCGCTGTCATTCTCGCCGGATACCTGGGCGGAGAACTTGTTTTCGTTCAGGGTACGGGCGTCAACCATGCTGCCTGGCTGGAAGCGCCAGAAGAGTTTACCTCAGTAATGGACGATGCCGCACTCCATCCTGATACACCAGCCCGCGTCATGGTTGGTACGACGCCAGTGATGCTCGTGCGGCGTGGCGGGAACATCTATGCCCTCACCGCTACTTGCACTCATGCAGGAGGACCACTCAATGAGGGAACACTTCAGGATACTCGGATCGTCTGCCCCTGGCATGGCTCCAAGTTTTCATTAGAAGATGGTCATGTCCAGGGTGGACCGGCAACGATAGATGAACCCTCTTTTGACGTTCGGATACGCAACGGCAAAATAGAAGTGCGAAAAACAGAAGGGCGTCCCTGACCAGCCCTCGTGAAGCGCCGAAAGATGACATCACAAACCAGGAGGGGAGGCGCCACAGAGCATAATGGCGCTTCCCCTCCTGGTCATCCTTGCTGAAATTACGTAGCCAGCAAACAGCAGTTAAACACTCAATCCATAGAGCGCGCCGAACTTTGCATTCGCATACTGCACAAAGTACTCTGGATTCAGCTCCTCCCCAGTCACCTTGCGCGCCACCTCGCCGGGCGAGTACACCTGACCATAAGCATACATATGCTCGCGCAGCCAGCTCAGGATAAAGCCTGTTCCCTCCGCCTCCAGACGCTGGTCATAATCTGGGAAGGTGCGGCGCAAGGTCTGATAGATTTGTGCCCCATACAGATTGCCCAGCGTATAGGTTGGGAAGTACCCAAGGAGCCACTCGACCAGTGAATATCCTGAAGAACACCCAGGGTATCCGTCGGCGGAGTTACCCCCAAATAATCCTGATACTTCTGGTTCCAGAGGCTGGGCAGATCGGCTACATCAATCTCTCCGTTAATCAGCCCCTGCTCCAACTCAAAGCGGATGATGATATGCAGGTTATAGGTTACTTCATCCGCCTCAACACGTATAAAGCTCGGCTTGACCTCGTTGAGCGCCGGAACCAACTCATCCACATGCCGATGGGCAAACGTGTCAGGGAAAGCCTGAGTCAGCAGGCCAAAATGATATTTCCAGAACGGCAGCGAGCGGCCAATATAGTTCTCCCACAGCCGCGACTCAGATTCATGCAGCCCCATCGAAGCGCCACCAGCCAGAACCGTTCGAGCCAGCGCAGGATCGCTGCCCTGCTCATAAACGCCATGACCGCCTTCGTGGATAGCTGCCATCAGCGCAGCCGGGAAGTATGTGGGGTCAACGCGAACAGTAACACGCACATCAAAAGGCGAGCCACCGCCCCCCGTGAACGGATGCGACGATTGATCCATGCGACCGGCATCAAAGCGATACCCCATTTTCTCCAGCACCTCTTTGCAGAGATCAAGCTGCCTGGCAGCATCGAAACTCCCATGTAAACAGTTGGTATCTATCTTGCGACCAGACTCCTGAATACGCCGCAAAAGATCAACTGTCGCATCGCGTACCCGGTCCAGAATGGGGTTGAGCGTATCAAGCGTCATACCAGGCTCATATTGGTCGAGCAGAGCGTTATAGGGGGAGCCGCGATACCCCAGGTGGTCGGCCACCTGGCGCATCAACTGCACCACCTTGCGCAGATGGGGCGCAAATGAGGCGAAGTCGTTGGCAGGTTTGGCTTGTTCCCAGGCGCCCCAGGCTTCTGATGTCGCCTCAGCGATTTCCCTGACCAGAGCAGCAGGGATTTTCGTAGCCTGATCGTAATTGCGCCGTACCAGCCGTACCATGCCACGATCCGCATCAGTATAGCCATTGCCCTGGATACGTTGCTCTAGCTGATCCAACAACTCACCAATACGCGGAGCCGTCTGACGCTCGTGCAGCAGTGCCTGGAAGGTAGCAAGTTGAGGGCCGCGTATCTGATTAGCTTGAGGGGGCATCTTGACCTGCTGATCCCACCCTACCAGGGAGAGCAGACTCCCGAGATCACAGATCTCCTGTGTTCGCTCAAAGAGTTCGTTGAGTTCGGCATCTGTTCGCGTAAAAGTCAGAACGTTGGACGTTGGCGCTGTCATTGTTCGCTCCTTTGAGGATAGATATGTGCTTACCCTACCACTCCGAGCTGATCATCTGCAAGCAGAAATAGACCGCAATTTGGTAGGAATGTTCGGTGTGGGGTATGCTATAAGAGAAGAGTCATATGCTCCCCGTATGCTCTTAGCCCTTAAAGGCTTTTTCCATACATGGTGTTTCTATTGTCTTTTATAGAGTCGGCTCGAAGCGAAGAGGAGGTATGGGCAGGCGTATAATCCGCTGCCGGCACGATTATACGCTCCGCATCCAGTGCGGCTGGCCCATAAGGAGCTATGCAGGCGCCTGCTTACGGTGAGATTGACGCCATCATTCATGCTATTCACGGCATGCCCTTTCAAGTGTTAGGCCCACACCTGACCGAACAAGATGGGACAGCTGGCCTGATCATTCGCGCGTTTCTGCCCCAGGCATCCAGCGAGGCAACCGTATCGGTAGAGATCGCAAAGCCTCCCAGAAAACGCCACCCCATGCGCCGCACTGCGCCCGAAGGGTTCTTTGAGGTGATGATTCCCAAGATTCGGCAAATCCCTGACTATCGTTTGATCATCGTTGAGCCAGATGGGCGAGAAATATCCCTTCGTGACCCGTATGCGTTTGAGCCATTGCTGACTGCTTATGACCTCCACCTGCTGGGCGAAGGTCAACATCATCAAAGCTACGAGAAGATGGGCGCACACCCCTGTGAGGTGAAAGGCGTCAAGGGCGTCGAGTTCGTCGTTTGGGCGCCCAACGCCCAGCGCGTCAGCGTCATCGGCGATTTCAATCAATGGGATGGACGGCGCCACCCCATGCAGAGGCGCAGCGATGGAGGCATCTGGGAACTGTTTATACCCGACCTTGGCGTCGGCGAGCGATACAAATACGCCCTCGTCTCAAACTTGCAGGGCTACTACACAGAGCGCGCCGATCCTTACGGCTTTGCTGCCGAACTGCGTCCAGGGACAGCTTCTGTTGTCTATGACCTGGGACAATACCAGTGGCGCGATGAAGACTGGCTTAGCGCGCGCCCAAAACACCAGTCGCTCGATGCTCCTCTGGCAATCTATGAAGTACATCTTGGTTCCTGGCGGCGTATACCCGAAGAGGGCCAGCGATTTCTCACCTATCGTGAACTGGCCGAACAGCTACCGGCCTACGTCCGAGAGATGGGTTACACCCATGTAGAGTTCCTTCCCATCACCGAACATCCCTTCGATGGCTCCTGGGGCTATCAACCCGTTGGCATGTATGCCCCCACCAGCCGCTTTGGCTCTCCCGACGAGTTTCGCATGCTGGTTGATGCCTGTCATCAGGCAGGCATTGGCGTCATCTTAGATTGGGTTCCCGCGCATTTTCCCAAAGACGGGCATGGCCTGGTCTACTTTGATGGCAGCCACCTCTATGAGCATGCTGATCCCCGTCAGGGCGAACATTCCGACTGGGGAACGATGATCTATAACTATGGTCGCAATGAAGTACGCAATTATTTACTAGCAAACGCCCTCTTCTGGCTAGAAAAGTACCACATTGACGGCCTGCGAGTGGACGCTGTTGCTTCAATGATCTATCTCGACTACTCACGCGAAGAAGGGCAGTGGATTCCCAACCGCTTCGGTGGGCGTGAGAATCTGGAAGCCATTGATTTTGTCAAACAACTGAACGAACTAACACATCATTATCACCCCGGTATCCTCACCATTGCCGAAGAATCAACGGCCTGGGCTATGGTCTCGCGGCCAACGTATGTTGGCGGGCTAGGCTTCAGTTATAAATGGAACATGGGCTGGATGCACGACCTGCTTGACTATTTTCAAGCTGACCCTATTTACCGACGCTACCGCCATGATCGCATCACCTTCTCGCTCATGTACGCCTTCTCAGAAAACTTTATTCTGCCGCTCTCACATGATGAAGTCGTGCATATGAAACGCTCACTGCTCGACAAAATGCCTGGCGACCTCTGGCAGAAATTTGCCAACCTTCGAGCACTCTATGCCTTTATGTACGGCCATCCTGGCAAAAAACTACTCTTCATGGGGGGCGAATTTGGGCAATGGCACGAGTGGAACTATCAGGCCAGTCTGGATTGGCATTTGTTGCAGTATGAATCCCACCAGAAGCTTCAACGCTTCGTACAAGACCTCAACCAACTCTACAGAAGCGAGCCATCGCTTTATGAGGTTGACACAGACTGGCAAGGATTTGATTGGATTGATTTCCGTGACGCTGATAACAGCGTCGTCGCTTTTCTCCGCAAAGCCAGGAATCAGGAGGACTTCCTCCTCTTTGCCTGCAACTTCACCCCGGTACCCCGCTACGATTATCGCCTTGGTGTCCCAATGCCAGGTCTCTATCAGGAGAGACTCAACAGCGATTCAGAACTTTACGGTGGATCAAACCTCGGCAACCTTGGCGGAATTCAAGCTGAGGGTATCCCCTCACACGCCCAACCCTGCTCGCTGACCTTAACCCTTCCGCCCCTGGCGGTAATCGTCATGAAACCAGAGCCACGCGCCAAAGTAGAAATCTGAATCAGGAGCAAGCAGTCTCTAAGAGAGAGACGAGCCGCCGTGTAGCCTGTCTGTTGACATCCCGGCGAGAACATTCCTATACTCAGCGGAGCTTTACGACTACGATAGTCAAAACAGACCACCAACGAATGTGGCCCAACCTTGGGGGAGCAAGTGACTGTGCAGAGCATGCTCTACGAGTATGAAGTATCCAAGCTGCGCACTGGCGCCAACTATGGAAATAGAGAACTCTTTAGCCGAGCCGACCAATACTCCAACCTCGCCGGACTCTGGTGCGCCGAAGACGACCAATTCTATTGCGGACGTTGGGCAATGCGCTACAGCGTTGATGAGCAGCCGATCCCAGCCGAACGCACCTTCTTTCGCGCCACACACCAGACAACCACCTATCATCTGAATGACATAGAAATCCAGCAGACCTATTTTGTTCCCCTCGGTGTCCCTGACCTGAAAGTCGCCTATACACTGGTTCGTCTGCGTAACTTTGGTGAGCAGCCGATCACTGTCAACATCCACCCTCACATTCAATACCCCTGGGTTATGCTGCCAGAGTTCAGCAAACTGCCAGATATGACTCAAAAAAATAAAAAAGTGCAATCGCGCCTTGAAGATGGTCTCGTCATCACCGAGACGCTGGGACACCCCAACGAGGTACGCATCTTAGGAACACCCTTGATGTCTCCACAGCAGAGTTCGTTCGACGCCCGAAGCGCCGACCTTCACTATCTCGTTGAAATTGAAGGGCGTGGTGAACTGGAGATTCCCTTCATCATGACTATTTCTGGTCAGGGGGTTGAAGACGCGCTTGCCCGCTATAAACAGAGTACAGATTATGCTGCGATCCTCGAAACCACCAATGCGACAGCCGAACAAATCATCGCCCGAAGCGATGTCCTGGTTCCCGATCCCATAATCAACCGGGCGGTCAGGTGGGCCAAAGTCAACATCCTCCGCGAAGAGAAGCTCTATCCTAATGGCTACGGCTTTACTAATGACCCACCCCAGGACATCCTCGTCGTGCGCGACGTCGCCTGGTTTAGCATTGGCTCCGACTACATTACCCCTCACTTCTCGCAAGGAATGCTCCGCTTAACCCAACAATACGGAGTAGAGGAAACCGGCCAATTAACCGAGTACCTGCTTGCTTGTGAAACTCCTCCTTCCACGAACGATTATGGCCTGAACATTAACGACGACACGCCTCTTTTCATCTTCGCCGTTCATCATCACTTTGCCCTCAGCGGCGACAAAGAGTTCCTGAAAGAGATGTACGAGACTGTCAAACGTGCCGCTGATTGGATTCTCGCTCAGCGGCGGGCAGGACTGGTCTGGTGTACCTCTGAAGAGTCTAACGCCTGGGGGATCGCCTCCTGGCGCAATATGATCCCCGAATATCAAATCAGCGGAGCCGTCACTGAAATCAACGCCGAATGTTATATGGCGCTGCGCTTGACAGGCCGTTGCTGTGAAGCAATGGGCGATCAAGACCTGGCTCAATCCTACTTAGAAGCGGCGCTTCAGTTGAAAGACGAGATCAACCGCCAGCTCGTATCTGAAGTGACCGGACTGTATGTACTCAACATTGATAACAACGGCAACAAGCGCCATCTCGTGACTGGCGACCTCATCTTCCCTGTCCTCTTTGGAGTAGCCGATGAGCGCATGCGTAAGACCATCCTGAACGTCCTCTACTCCCCTGAGTTCTGGACCGATTTCGGGGTTCGCACTGTTGGGCAACATGAACCCGAATATGATCCTGAGTTTGCCATGCGACTCCAGGGAGGCATATGGCCCAATCTCACAGCCTGGGTAGCCTATGGCAGCCGCCTGGACTACCCGGAAAAGATGATCGAGGCCATGCACAACATCTACCGCATCTCAGAGGTTCCTGTTCCCAAAGACTATAAGAACGTCGTCCCTGGCGCTTTCCCTGAGTGCTTGAATGGCGAAAACTTCCAGAGCCGAGGTATGGCGCAAAGCCCCTGGGTGGCTCCTACCTATCTCTGGCTCATCATTGATGGCTTATTGGGGGTACGCCCCGGAATTGATGCGTTACGCATCCAGCCCCACCTTCCAGAAGCCTGGCAATGGTGCGCAGTACGCAATATCCCCTGTTGGGGCGATAAATGCAGCTACTTTGTCTATAGCGGTATCTTATATACTGATCGCGCTGTAGACACGCCCTATCCCCAGGAGGTTTTTGAGCGCGATATTACTGACTGGCTGGAGTGCAATACCTATGTTCTTGGCTTCCAGCGCGGCAGTGAAATCGTGATTTTTGTCGGCGCCGATGAACGCCAGGGGGTGCAGTTGAAGGTCAAGACCCCACTGGTTGAAGCTGAGCAACGCCTTGAGTTCGTCCTCAATCCGAGCGAGGCACGCCTGATCAAATTGCTGGCAGCGCCTGCGACGCCCGCCAGCGCCAAAACAGTCGCAGAAGGGACAGCGAGTTTATCCTCAGAGAGTTCAACAACGTCTGAGGCGCTTCAAGAAACCTTTCAGGAGATAGAACCCGGCAAGGGGTAGAACAGCCAGTTCCCGGTTGAGGAATAGACGCTTCAATTCAATGAGGCGTGGGGATCATCGGAGGGGGGGCGAACCTGATTGGAGGAAAGCATGCGGCGCAAGATTTGTTCCTCCCGCTTGAGGATCGCAATCTCAAGCTCCAACCGCCCGGTAGTTGAAGTCAACTCTAACAACTGCTGCTTTTCGGGATCGCTCAGGTCCAGACAGTATCCAATTAAATAAGACAGCCCTTCTGCATCAGCGGGCAGATCAAGACGAAGTTGTTCTCTCCCTGCCACAGCCAGCATCACCCGGATATAGCGGCAAAAGAGATTGGCGGCTTTACGCTGCAACGCCTCAAGGGCTTCTGGCTCACTTTGTATATCCTCAAACTCCTCAACCAGCGCCATCAGGAAAGGCTGGTCGCGCCGTTCCTCCAGAATACGAAAACGCTTTTCGCCTTCAGTTAGCAGGTTAAAGCGCCCATCATCGAGCCGCTCGGCGGTCATAATCCGGGCCAGGGTGCCAACCTGATAGGGATGTTCTTCTCCCTGAGAACTGTCTGGCTGAACCAACACTACTCCAAACGGGCTTTTTTCCTCAAGGCAGCGGTGGATCATCAGACGATAGCGCGGCTCAAAGATGTGAAGTGGAAGCACCATCCCAGGAAAGAGAACCACATTGAGCGGAAATAATGGCAGCTCGAAAGATGATCCTCCCATGATTGCCTCCGACACAATGGGTAGTGGACCAACAGGAGTTCTGAAGGATGGCTCCATGCCTCTCCACACTATGGATTCTACTCTTTGAGAGTATTGTAGCGTCTTCCCAGGAGCGAATGGAAGATCATGAATCCTCAACTAAAGATGAATGCTTGATGAACCACAGAGAGTAGCTTACAATACCAATATGTGGAAAATCATCGGCCATCATCAAGTTCAAACCTTCTTTGAGCATGCTCAAAGCGCCGGACGCCTCAGCCATGCCTACTTACTCACCGGCCCAACCCATGTTGGCAAGCGAACGCTCGCGCTCGCCTTCGCCCAGGCGATCCTCTGCACCGCAGAACAGGCCAGCCCACCAGGGAGTCCCTGCGGCGTATGCCCCGCTTGCATGAAAGTGCAGAGCGCCTCCCACCCCGACCTGCGCATCATTCGGCCCGAAGATGGCAAGAAGACCCTAGGGATTGACCCCATCCGCGCATTAATCCTTGCAGCAGCCCTCCAGCCACAGGAAGGGCGACACAGCATCTTTTTGCTCCCAAATGCAGAACTGCTGTCGCTTGAGGCAGCAAACGCATTGCTAAAAACCCTGGAAGAACCAGCCTCGCACACCATGCTGCTTCTTACGGCTACCGACGAGCAGCTTCTGCCCACAACAATCGCCTCACGCTGCCAGATCGTACCCGTTGGGCTGGTCAGCGCCAATGAAATAGAGGCCGCCCTGATAACCCGGTGGAACATCGCCGCGAAACGCGCTCAGGAGCTAAGCATTCTCTCAGCAGGGCGACCTGGCTGGGCCATCGCCGCCAGCCAGCATCCAGAACTGGAAGAGCAGCGGGCCTCCTGGTTTCAGATCATGGCTACGCTCTGCGAGAGCGGCCCAACGCAGCGGATAAAGATCGCGGCAAAGTTGGCGCAGGAAACGGACACGCTTGCCGAATTACTCTCGGTCTGGGTATTCTGGTGGCGCGACGTGCTGCTTTCAAGCGAGGGCTACAATCTCCCCGCGAGCCAGGAGAACAAGAAACGAGAGCAGTATGTCAGGCTAGTACAGCCTGTTCTAGCCAGACAGATGATCGAGCATATTCAAGAAGCACTGCAACAACTTGAGCAAAACGCAAACCCCCGGCTTGTACTGGAAGCACTCTTGCTTGAGTTGCCCTCCTTCCGGCAAGAAGAAAAGATACCAACACAGCGGTAAGTGCTGATGAGGAAAACGCTATGTCTTACCCGGAGTTTCGCAACCAACTCGACAGCATACTTCGCAGCAAAAACCCGGAGGCTGTGCGCCAATTCTTAGTTGGGCAAGGCCAATGGGAAGAGGGCTTCCCTGGTGATGTCGAGCATGCCATGTGGATGATGATCGCTGGCAGCCCAACCCTTCAGAAACTTCACCCGGAAGCCCTGGACTGGCTGACGCAGCATGGCTACCAGGCTGAAGCTGAGATGCTGCGCGAACGCAGTAAAGCCCCCCTCAAAACATCATCCACACAACCGCGCGCCAAAGCAAGAGCCAGCACAAAAAAGCCACATGCCAAAAGCAAACGCACTGCCAGACCGAAACCTCAGCAGGATACATACACTCAGGATTGAGGTACGTGTCCGGGTTGTTCGCCTATTGCAGCCCGCTCCAATTCCTCCGGCTGAAGCAGCCCACTGGTAGCAAGCGCCATGAAGTCAGCCCGTTCCAGCGCCAGCAAATCCACTGGCGTCAGAGTACGCACCGTAGCCGCGCGCCGCGCGCGTCGCAGTAATGCCCGCTCGCCAAAATGATCGCCCTCTTTGATGAGCGCAAGACGCTCTTCCCCCCCAGCGCGTTTACGCACCGCTTCTAGCTGGCCCTTAAGCACGATATAAAAGCGTGTACCAATATCGCCTTCGCGGATCACCACCTGCCCTGGCTCGAAGTGCAGGCGCTGCACCATACTGGAGTGTTCTACCTGAAGCCGCACAATATCGCGTGGGAGCAGAAAATCAAGCGTCCAATCCGCCGCCACGCGCAAACGCCGCTCCATCGTAGGCAGTTTAGAGAGATAGACAAACCGCCACAGAGACCAGGCAATAAAGCCAGAAAGCTTGATACCAAAAACCTGGGCAACCGCCGATCCACGCCCCAATGAGGCAAGCTGCCCCAATCCACCAAACTTAAAAGCCCGCTTCGGTTTCTCGGTAATCGTCGCCAGAACATTCCAGGCCAAAAAGCGCGCCTGACGAATAGCATACTGCGCCGTTGGAGGGCAGCGTCCTCCAGTCGTAACATCGGGCACCGAAGCATTATCCCCTAGCGCAAACACACCAGGGCAATCGGGAACCTCAAGAAACTCATTTGTAATAACGGCTCCTCGTTGATCGCGCTGACAGGGCAGAGCCGCCAATAACGGGTGAGGCACGTTCCCGATAGTAGCTATCAAAGTCCGGGTGGGAATGCGCTCATCGGTGGCAAGAATAGCCTCATCAGGCGTCAAGGCTTTCAGCCGCGTATTGACGCGCACCTCAATGCCCTTCTTTGCTAATTTCTTGGTAGCGAAAACTGCCAGGCTCTCTTTCACTTCCGGCAGAATACGCTCAGGCCCCTGGATCAGCAGCTTGCGCGGCTCCTGTGGCTCAATATTATGATAGTTTGGCAAGGCATCGTGAATGAGATCAGATAATTCCGCCATAACCTCGACGCCTGAAAATCCCCCACCGGCTACAATAAAGGTCAGCAGCTTGCGCCGCTCCTCCGGGTCGCTCTCTGCGTCGGCTTTTTCCAGCATATCCACCAGATGATTACGCAGGTAAAAAGCGTCGCCCACCGTCTTTGCCAGCAGAGCGTGTTCGCTCATGCCGGGCATACGCGAAAGATCGGTGATCGCCCCCAGCGCCAGCACCAGATAATGAAAACGCACAATCTCGCGTCGGTTCTCGAAACCGAGATCAACCGTCACCTGCCGATTATCCAGATCGATCTGCTCAACCGACCCCGTATAAAACGTCACGCCAGGACTCATGCGCCGAGTCGGCACCAGCACGTGCTGTGTTTCGATACTGCCAGAAACGAGTTCAGGGAGCATCGGATGGAAGAGAAAAAAATTGTCCTGGCTGATCAGGCTGATATGAATATCGCGGCGGCGTTTGACCAGCTTCTGCAATTCCATCGCCGTATAGGCGCCTGCAAATCCACCACCCAGAATCAAAACTTCTTTCTGGGCCGTCCCTACCAACCGAAAGGTGGTATCACCAACAGAAATCAAGTCGCCAGGGATGAGCGGAGTTCTACCATCAATCCTGCGACCATTCACAAACGTTCCATCCGTCGAATGCAGATCAAGAATGGTTGCCCGGCCCCGCCAGACAACAATCGCAGCATGCTGGCGAGAAACGCGAGGGTCAGCCACTCCAATCTCACCAGGCTTACTGGCCGCTTCACCCTGTCGGACGCGCACCAGCGTCCACTTGCCATCTGGCAAATGTTGGCGATACTGCGGATAGCCATCAAGCACCAGAGCTAGATCACCTGTCACCGTCGTCCTCCTCTCGTGGATGCCGCTTGCAGCGCCACCTGGGAGGCGGCGCTGCAAGTAATCACTTTTCCTTCTGGCTCTATTGTACAGGAGAAGGTCGGCTTCCGCCTTGGTAAAATACTGTATTTTTCGGCGCTAGATGTCCCTCACCGACTTATCCAGCGGGCGCCTCTTGCGCCAGGGCGCGACGCAAGAGAGGATCAGGGCAAAGGCTAGGAAACTTCCGGGCGTAGCAGACCATGCAGTAATCTCCCTCATCCTCGTCTTCTTCGCTAACCCCATAGTACGTGATCGTATGCGGATCACAGGCCCAATGCCCACAAGGGCGCAGTTTCGCCTCATCACGATGCGGCAAAGCATGCGGAAACGCTTCAATGTAACAGATCGCCTCGGCCATCAGTCCTCTCCATCTCTCTAAAAATGAACCTCGGTTAGCGGTTCGAGGTCGGCTCGTGGTTGCTCTGGGCGACATGCGCCCAAAACTCCAGCAAATCGCTTTTTGCAACCACCCCCTGAAGCCGCTGCGCATCGTGGACAGCAACGGCGGGGTGGCCGCTGGCAAAGAGCGTGTAGGCTTCGTGTACGCTGGCCGTCTCCTGAAGCGATGGCAATGGCGCTCCCTGCCAATCGGCAACTGTTCGGCCAAAAATCTCCTCGCCAGCGGCGACATGCTGGAGTAATTGGGTCTCGGTCAGGCTACCAACCACCTGCCCATCAGCAATCACCGGAAGCTGCGAGATGCCATAGCGGTGCAGGCGCTCGATTGCCACCGTAATAGGCTCTTGTGGCCCTATACTCACCAGCATAGGCATCCCAGGATTCGATTGCCGTCGGAAGGCCAGGACATCTGCCAGGGCAGCAGTCGGGGCTGGCTCCATCAAGCCATTCTCGCGCAGCCACGTATCATTGTAGAACTTCGAGAGATAGCCGCGCCCGGTATCTGGCAAGAGAACGACGAGTACATCCTCAGGCCCTAGCCGTTTGCCATATTCCAAAGCAGCCCCCAGGGCCGTTCCTGCCGACCCTCCCGCAAGAATCCCTTCTTCTCGCGCCAGCCGACGCGCCAGTTGGAACGAAGTGCGATCATCAACTCGTATCACCTCATCAACCAGTTCCGGCGCGTAGTTTTCCGGGAACGCATCAGTACCAATCCCCTCCACTTTATAGGGCCGGGGCGTATCACCAGAATAGATAGACCCGGCTGGATCAGCTCCAATCACCCGTATCTTTGGGTTCTGCTCTTTTAGATAGCGCGCCGTCCCCGTAATAGTGCCTGCGGTCCCGATCCCTGCAACAAACGCCGTGATCCTCCCATCGGTGGCCTCCCACAATTCTGGCCCCGTCGTCGCGTAATGCGCCGCTGGATTCGCTGGATTCGCATACTGGTCCGGGCTACAAGCGCCTGGGATCTCTTTTGCCAGCCGCGCAGCAACATTTCGATAGCTTTCCGGCGAATCAGAGGGGACACTGCTGGGGCAGATAATCACCTCGGCCCCCAGGGCGCGAAGAAGGCTGCGTTTTTCTTCGCTCACCTTATCGGTCATCACAAACAGGCAGCGATACCCCTTGATCGCTGCCGCAATAGCAAGCCCGGTTCCAGTATTGCCACTGGTAGGTTCAACAATCGTGCCGCCTGGCTGAAGCAGTCCAGCACGCTCGCACGCTTCTATCATCTTCACACCAATGCGGTCTTTCACGCTCCCACCAGGGTTGAACATCTCGCATTTACCCAGCACCAAAGGCGCCAGGTTATGGGCAATGCGCGGCAACCGCACCAGAGGAGTATGCCCGATTGTCTCAAGGATAGACTCATAATATTGCATCTATCGTACCAGTCCTGCCTCCAGCAAGCCTGTTGTCGGCTTGCCAGCCCTTTCATCGCTGGAACGCCCAGGGCCAAACGTTCCTGGGCAGCAACACTGCTGTTATCAGCGAGCCGCCTCGCCACACTGCGAGCGGCTGCCTGTACCATACTACACACGTCAAGGCAGAAAAGCCTATGATTCGGTCCTGACGCTTTACCACTGCTGCCTTTTCCAGTTTCAGCATCCCCGACAAAGCTACTGGTGAACATCCCTGGACAGAAACTGTACCTCTCCAATCGTCCATTGTTCGGCATCATGCTCCCCCATATCCCCGGCGCGCTTGTCTTTCGCCTCACCAGCAGCAGCCTCTAATCGTAAAAGATCAGGGGGTAAAGTAGTTCGGCGCAAGGTAAATGTCCCGCGCAGGTCTGCATACACCAGAGTACGCACCAGCGAAAGCCCCAATCCCTCTGAAGTCTCAGCGTCAAATCCTGCTGGCAAGCCCGGCCCATCATCAGCAAGCGAAAGTGTCACCAAGCCAGCCTCCTGAGAAACGGCTATAAGAATACTACCTTCGCTGCGCCCCATAAAGCTGTGCTTGAACACATTCGAGACCAGTTCATTAAGCACCAGGGCAAGAATGGTGGCTTGCCGAGAAGGTACCCAGATGGTGTCAGCAGAGACATGCAGCCGCAAGTGAAACTCCGGCGGCGCCAGATTTGCGCTAACGATCACTGCAATTTTGCGAGCAATCTCCTCAACGGTTGCCATCCCTACATCCTCACGAGAAAGCAGATCATGGGTGGCTGCAATGCCCTGAATGCGATTCACGCTCTCTGCCAGCAAATGAGCTACCGCCGGTGATTTCGTATGGCGCTGCTGCAAAGAGAGGATTCCCGCCACCGTCTGAAGATTATTTTTCACGCGATGGTGCATCTCCTGGAGGAGCAACGATTTGCTCGCCAGGCCGCGCCGGGTTTCCTCATACAGCCGCGCATTCTCGATAGCAACAGTCGCTTCATTCGCAAACGTAATCACTAATTGCATCTGCTCATAACTCAGTGAATAGCGTTGGCCGCTGAAAACACTAATCACGCCACGTATCTTCCCTCTGCTCTTAAGCGGCACACACAACACACTCTGAATATCAGGAAGCAATTCCGGCGATGTATGCAAAAAGCACCCGGCATCAGTGTGCATGCACCCGACTGAGGTAAGTGGCTCCCCGTTCTGCACTGCTCGGCCAGCGCAACATTGACCAACTTTAATGGCAGTCCAGCCAGGCTCCGGATTCTCCAGCCCATAGCTCACCAGCAAGCGCATCTCCTGCATCTGCTCATCCAACTCGAAAATAGCCGAGCGTTCCGCCCCGCTCAAATGCACAGCCTGCATAGCAATCGTTTGCAGAACCTCTTCCAGGTCCAATGTTGAGGCGATGATGGCAGAAACACGGTGCAGCGTGCTCAATTCATGCACCTTGCGCCGCAGCTTCTCGTCGGTTTGCTCATAGAGCCGTCCATTTTCGATATTCATCGCAAGCTGGCCTGCCACCACTTCCAAAAAACCCACTTCTTCCGGCGTGAACTCGCGTGGCTCGCGCGTCTGGACACTCATCACCCCCTCCAACTTCTCGACCGTGAAGAAGATGATGGGCAGCGAGAGTAAACCATGATACTCTGGTGAATAAGCCTCAGCTTCGTAGGCAAAACGATCATCAGCGCAGGCGTCCGCAACAATCAAGGGTTGGCCTTTATCCGCTACCCAACCGCTGTATCCCTCGCCCATACGCAGCGAAAAATGATCCCCTTCATGTGGGCGCGGACCATTGGTAGCGCGCAAAATGAGTTCACGGCGAGCTTCATCATACAGGAAAATGGAGCAGAGGTCCGCCTGTATCTCCTCAGCCACAGCGCGCGCGCTGAGCTGCAAGGTCTGGTCCAGGTCAAGGCTTGAATTAGCGGCGGCATTCACTCGCTGAATTGCAGCCAGGCGAGTCATACCACGAGAGGCGCGCTCATGCTCCTCACGCGCCAACTGCTCTGCCACGTATTGATAGCCGCGCGCCAGGGCAACCATAATCTGAGCCAGCACAGCGCGCAGGCGGCTCTGCACCTGTGCGTGCTGCTCCGCTTCCTTACGTAGAAGATCATCCAGCGCCAGACCGAGAACATCCGCGTATCCCTGAAGCCCTTGCAAACGTGTCTCCAGCTTGCCACCATGTTCTGCCAGGCGCTGACCTGATCGCTCAAAGCGCGGAAGATAGGGAGTAATATCGTCCGCACTCAATGCCTCTAAGAGAAGGTGAGCATCGCTCCCTTCTTCGGGCGCTGCGCCATCCCCGCTCCAATCGCGCAGTTGGCTCAGCAGCCAGTCAAAATGAGGAGTTAAGATATTACTTACCGATAGCACCATAGCAATGACCACCAGCCTGAAGAGAACCAACAGAGGATGCTCATATCTCTTCATTCTATGAGGCGTGCAGGCTGGTGTCAACAATCATCCAGCCAGGCACATTGACAGGCAAGAACGTATGCAGGTAAAATATGCCAGTCTCTTGGCGTATCAAAACTAGCTTTAGCCTCTTAACCTATCGTATGGGACTGGGTTCATAAAATGATCTATCTACATGACCTGTTAGAAATGACCAGCGCGACGCTGCGATTTCCTGGGCGAACCGCTGAGTTTCCTGCATTTGCCCATGACTCCAGGCAGATAGCCCCTGGTGAGTTATTTATCGCTGTCCGTGGGGAACACCGCGACGGACACGACTTCATCGAAGAGGCCATTCAACAGGGCGCAGCGGGTGTCGTTGCTGAGTTCGAGCGATTTCGTGGCTACGAAACCCTCCATACACATATCGCTGATCGTATGCAACAGCAAGGCGTCGCGCTCATCCTGGTCAAAGATAGCCGCGCTGCCCTGCGTGCCTATGCGCATGGCATCCTTCGCCAGTGGCGTCCGCGCGTTATTGCTGTGACTGGCAGCGTCGCAAAAACAACCACAAAAGAAGCCATCGCCGCCATTCTGCAACCGTTCTTCCCCACCTTCAAGAGCTGGCGCAATTATAATGACTCGCTCGGATTGCCGTTATCGCTAGGCCGTCTGGAGCCGCGCCACCAGATAGCGGTCCTCGAACTAGGCTGCGATCATCTCGGAGAGATCGCCGCCCTGTGCGAGCTTATCCAGCCGTCTATCGGCGTTGTCCCTCATGTGAGCCACACGCAGCTTCAATATTTTGGAAGCATCGAACACTATGCCCAGGAACTGGCGACGCTTCCTCGCAATCTCCCGCCTGATGGTTTCGCCATCCTCAACGAGGCCAATCCCTATACCCTCGCCATGTCGGCAGAAACCCAGGCCACGCCCCTGCTGTTCAGTCGCAGTGCCGCGCGGGATGCACGTCTCCATGCCCTCTGCCTGGGAGCCAGGCAACTACGAGACGGCCTGGAGGCAACGTTTGCTTTTCGCCCGCTGCCAACTGCTCGGCAGTACAAAGAAACACAGCAGCCCCCGCGCACCTATAGATTCAGGAGACTCACCGGCACGCATTGGGTAGAAAGTATTCTGGCAGCCATCACAACAGCGTTCGCCCTTGGTATCGATCCCCACGCCGCAGCAGAACTGCTGGAAGATTTCGCGCCGCTCCCTGGCAGGTCACGCTTGCTGGCCGGTATTGATGAAAGCCTCTTGTTGGACGATACCCACAACGCGGCTCCAGCCGCTGTCGAAGCCGCCATTCAGACCCTGGGCGACCTCAAAAATCTCTATCCACGCGGCTCCAGCATTGCCGTTTTAGGTGATATGTTTCGCCTGGGAAACTATGAGATGGCGGCGCATCAGCGCATTGGCACACAGGTAGCCCAGGTAGCAGATCGCCTGATTACACAAGGCACACGCGCTGCGCTCATCGCCCAGGAGGCGCGCCAGAATGGCATGGCCTCTGACGCCATTGATGTGACATACAGTGCCGAAGATGCCGCCCAGGTGGTCAGAAAGCGTCTGGAGGAACTGGCCGAAGCAGAAAATCAGGCTATCGTACTCATCAAAGGTTCAGAAGAGATGCGCATGGAGCGCGTGACAGAGCGGTTGTTAGCTCAACCGGAAGAAGCGGCCCATAAACTGGACCGTCAGACGCTGGCCTGGAAACAGATCATCAGGATGCGCCCTGACCGCCCAACCTGGGTTGAGATTGATCTGAGCGCCATCGGCGCAAACTGCCAACAGATAAAACGCTTGATCGGCCCCGGCGTTGAACTCCTGGCAAGCCTGAAAGCCGACGCTTACGGACATGGCGCGCTGCACGTGGCACAAACTGTGCTGCATAATGGGGCATCGCGTCTTGGAGTTGCCACCCTCAGCGAAGCAGCGCCCTTGCGGCAGGCTGGCATTACCGCTCCAATCTTGATCTTTGGCTATCTGCCTCCCTGGCAAATGCGCGAGGCAGTGCGGCTCGGTGTCACTGCGACCATCTATTCGCTGGAAGGGGTCCAGGCTCTGTCGCAAGCCGCCCAATCGCTCGGAACAGAAGCCTATGCGCATCTCAAGATTGACAGCGGCATGGGACGTTTGGGCATGCGCGCTGAGGACCAACAGAGCATTTTGCGCGTAGCCGCTGAGGCGCACAACCTGCCGGGAATAACGTTGGAGGGCATCTTTACTCATTTTGCCTGCGCCGACAGCGCCGATCAAACACACTGCCGCCTCCAGTTAGCGCGCTTCAGCCAGGTATTAGCAGCGTTAGAAGAAGCCGGGCTGCGGCCTCCGGTAATACATGCGGCCAACAGCGCGGCAACGCTCACTCTGCCAGAGACGCACTTTGGCATGGTCCGTGTAGGCACAGCACTCTATGGGCTGCACCCATCTGATGAGGTACGTCTCTCCGAAGGATTCCAACCTGCGCTCAGTTTCAAGACGCAAATTGCGCAGGTCAAGGATATTCCTGCTGGCGAATGTATCAGCTATGGCTGTACCTTTGTGACGCCCACCGAGATGCGTATCGCTGTCATTCCAGTAGGCTACGCCGATGGTTTCCGGCGAGCGCCGTCACACTGGGGCGAAGTATTGGTTCGAGGCAAGCGCGCCCCGGTAATTGGGCGCGTCTGTATGGACCAGTCTATGATTGATGTCAGCGACATTCCCGGCGTGACTACCGGCGACGAAGTAGTCCTGATTGGGCAGCAAGGAGAGCAGACGCTAACAGCCGAAGCCGTCGCCGCGCGGCTAGGTACGATTAACTACGAAGTGGTCTCGGAGATTCTCGCCCGTGTTCCCAGAGTCAATTAGGATGTGAGAGGATGTACGCCCGAATTATTGCCAACATCCACAGCGGTGGCGGCCACAGTCAGGACGAAAAGCGGTTGCTTAATCAGGTACGGAAAAAGTTGCAGCAGCAGGGCTGGCGTATCGAGCTATGCCAGACAGATGGGCCTGGCAGCGGGCATAGGCTCGCGTCTCAAGCCGTCGCAGCGGGCGTTGATATAGTAATCTCCGCTGGAGGGGATGGAACGCTCAACGAGATCATTCAAGGGTTGGCAGGCACCGATGTTGCTTTGGGAGTGCTACCGATGGGTACCATGAATGTCTGGGCGCGCGAGGTGGGCATTCCCTTGAATCTTCCGGGGGCGCTTCAGGTTCTGATTGATGGCGAGCAGCGCCGAATGGACCTGGGTACCGCCAACGGGCGCTATTTCCTGTTGTTCGCAGGCATCGGCGCCGATGGCAAGATCACCAGCATGATTGAACACCATTTTCTCAAGCGGTTGGGGCTGTTCAGCTATATCATCGCGGGCGCGGTGGTTGGGCTTGGGCCGTTGGACTTTCACATGCGGCTGCGCGTAGACGGGCGCAGCTTTCGCACGCGCGCCAGTCTCATCATCATTGGCAATACACGCCTCTATGGCGGGTTAATGACCTTCACCAACCAGGCATATGGAGATGATGGCATGCTCGATATGTGCATCGTTCGCCGACAGGGGCTTTTGGGTCGGCTGCGGGTCGTCTTGAACGCCTTCCGCAAACGTTACCCGCTGGGGGCGCGCGTCAGTTATGAACGCTTCCGAACATTGACTATTGATTCGCCTGTTCCCATACCCATTGAGGTTGATGGTGAACCGGCTGGTACGCTGCCCACCGTCTTTCGAGTGGCCCCTCAGATGCTCACCGTCATCGTCCCTCGTGATACACCTGCTGGCCTCTTCAGGAAAAAGCTGGCGCCAGCACACCACTAATCTGCCAGGCTATCTCGCTTGATGAGTGCCAGCACATCTGCTACACTTTTACACAGGAGCCTGTCTCTGAAGGCAATCCTTTGAGCATTGCTTCCTCAAATAGAAAAGGAGCCAGCTTATGGGCGCAAGCGAACCTTCGATAGTGCCAGAGGCGCCGCCTTTCCCAGCCGAAATCAACCCGGAGCGCCAGCAGCGCGCCCGCGAATACGCCCGTCTGCGGCGTCAGCTTCTTCTCGTCGATCTGGGCCTGGCCGCCATCTTCTTGCTTATCCTACTTGGCACAGGGCTTTCCACTGGCTTGCGTGATGCGCTGGCAGGAACAGGCGCCTGGCAGCCAATCGCTCACTGGGCGCCCCTTCAGATTAGCCTCTATTTCTGTATCTTGCTCATCGCGTACCAGATATTGGACGCGCCTCTCTCCTATTACAGCGGCTTTGTACTCCCTCATCGCTATCAACTCTCGCATCAATCGCTGGCAAGCTGGCTGGGCGATCAGGCCAAAGGTCTGCTCCTGGGCTTGATCTTTGAGGTCGTAGCCGTTGTCCTCATCTATCTTCTGCTGGCGGTGCAGCCCACGCTCTGGTGGCTCTGGGCAGCAATCGCCCTGCTGCTCTTCTCAGTCGTGCTTGCCAATCTGGCGCCCGTCCTCATCTTGCCCCTATTCTACAAGCTCACCCCATTGCAAGATGAGGAACTAACCCATCGGCTGCTGGCGCTGGCGGAACGGGCAAACACGCGCGTGCGGGGTGTCTTCACTATGAACATGAGCCGTAAAACATCAACAGCGAACGCGGCGCTCATGGGTATGGGAAATACACGCCGGATCGTCCTGGGTGATACCCTCCTGGGCGCTTACCCGCCCGACGAGATCGAGGTCGTTCTGGCGCACGAGCTAGGGCATCATGTTCACCGCGACCTCTGGAAGCTCATCATCACCCAGACCATCCTTACCCTCGGTGGCCTCTATCTGGTCAATCTTGGGTTGCATTGGGCGGTAGAGAGCGCCCATTTCTACCCGGCGCTGACCGATGTCGCCACGATGCCGCTGCTAGGCATCGCGTTGGGACTCTTCGGCCTGGTCACAATGCCCCTGTCAAATGGCCTTAGCCGCCTGGTTGAGTATCAAGCAGACGAGTACGCGCTTCAGGCAACCCGCAAGCCAGACGCCTTTACCAATGCGATGACGCGGCTTGCCAACCAGAACCTTGCCGAGCTGGACCCTGGCCCCATCATCGAGTTTCTGCTTTACGACCATCCTGCCATCAGCAAACGCCTCCAGCACGCCGAACGGTTCAAATCACAGCATGATACCGCATCTGATTGAGCCTGCTGGAGCGGGAAAGATGCAATTCTGGCAATTCCAGCAATTCTCATAGGTGATGCCGCTCTGTGCCTGGCAGCCCTCGGAGAATTGCATCATCTTCAGAAGAGGGATCATACTTCTCTTCTTCATTATTGCCCTTCTTAAATATATGAATGATATGCTCTTCTTATACATGAAGAGCATTGCTGGAATTGCCAGAATTGCATCTTTCCTCCCTACACGGGGAGGCTTCCATACACGACCGCCCCCCCAATCAGCGTCGCCTCGACCGGCGCCTGGGGCAATTCCCCGATAGGCAGAGCAAAGGGGTCGGCGCCCAGCACGACCAGATCGGCCAGCTTGCCCACCTCCAGCGAGCCTTTGCGGCTCTCTTCTCCGCCAGCATAGGCGGCTCCCAGCGTATAGCTCCAGAGCGCCTGAGCAACGCTCAGCGATTGTTCAGGCAGCCAGGGCGCGCGCTCCGGCGTCTGGTCATCACGGCGCATGACCGCCGCGTGAAGAATGCGCAGTGGATCAGTCGTTTCCACAGGCGCGTCAGAACCGAAGGCCAGCGAGACGCCGCTTTGCTGAAGCGTCCCATAAGCATAGGAGCGGTGATAGCGCGATCCCCAGTAACGCTCGGCGACATCTCGATCAGAGACCGCATGGAAGGGCTGCACCGACGCAACCACCCCTAGCCGCGCCATACGCTGAATATCTTCAGGCGCGATAAGCTGCACATGCTCCAGGCGATAGCGCACCATATCGCTTCCTGGAGTTCCTTTTATCCGCTCTTTCGCCTGTTCGATACCATCCAGCGCCACCCGACAGGCCCGATCCCCAATCGCGTGAACAGCGACATGCAAACGGCTGCCCGCCGCCATGTCCACAATGGCTTTCATCTCATCCGGGGGAACCGCCAGAATCCCGCGATTCTCTGCTGTCCCCTCGAACGGGTCCAGCATAGCCGCCGTCTGCGAACCAAGCGTACCATCAGCAAAAATCTTGATCCCGCCCAGCCGCAGCCAGTCATCACCAAAGCCAGCCTGCAAACCAAGACGCCCCAGCGCCTGAAGCGATTTTTTGGGGAAGAAAAACAGCACGCGCACCCCCAGCGCGTGCTGCGCATGCAATTGTTGGAAGTGCTGCACCGCCAGGTGGTCCTCAATATCATGAACGCTGGTAATCCCTCGCTGCTGGAGGAGCCTGATCGTCTCTTGCAGCGCCGGTGCCAGGTCCGTCTCTGGAGGAATGATCCCCTCTACCAGACTCGTCGCGCCAAATTCCTTCAGGACGCCTGTTGGTTCGCCGCTGGCGTCGCGCACAATCGTCGCCCCTTCCGGGTCGGGAGTCTCGCGCGTCACCCCGGCCAGCGCCAATGCCCGTGAGTTCACCCACAGCACATGCCCATCTTTGCTCCAAAGCGCAGCGGGATGATCTGGCGCGACAGCATCGAGCGTAGCCCGCGTTGGAAAATTGCCCCCAGGCCAGAGGTTTTTGTCCCATTGCCCGCCGTTGATCCAGGTTCCCTTAGCGGCCAGCGCCGCGCGCGCCTGCACTCGCGTCGCAGCTTCTTGTTCGCTTCGTGTCCCCAACAGATTCACAGCATGAAGCTGATGGTTATAAGAAAGCAGGTGGATATGCGCGTCAATAAATCCTGGCAGCACCGTATGCCCGCGCAGGTCAATGAGTTCGGCTAATGGCCCTCCCAGCCGCCGCATCTCTTCGCTAGAACCGACGCCAGCAATCTTCCCCGTATCCGGGTCCAGCGCGACGGCTTCCACCCTGGGCTGCGTCGCATCCATTGTATAGATAGAACCGTTGACTAAAACAAGCAGCGGCCTCATGACTCACACTTCCTTCTTTCTTCTTACCCATTCTGACGCGCGCGTTGCTGCAACTCGTAGAGTTTTCCAATGGCCTCAAGCGGCGTCATCTCATCAACGGACAGCGTTTTTAATTCTTCAACAAGCGGATCAGGCTCGTTGGCAAAAAGCGTCAATTGCAGCGCCGGAGGCAGCGCCATCTCTTTCATCGCGCGCCGTCGGGAGCGCGCCTCGCCTTTACGCTCCAACTCGTCCAAAATCTCTTCGGCGCGGTGAATCACCTGCCGAGGGATACCGGCCAGTTGAGCCACATGGATGCCATAGCTCTTATCAGCGCCGCCAGGGATAATCTTGCGCAAAAAGACGATGTGGCCCTCTTCCTCTGTTACGGCAATGGTATAGGGGCATACCCTTGGAAAGAGACGGCCCACCTCAACAAGCTCGTGATAGTGCGTGGCAAAAAGCGTGCGCGCCCCACAGCGCCGGTTATTATGCAGATACTCAATCACCGCGCGAGCGATAGCCAGCCCATCATAGGTGCTGGTGCCCCGGCCAATCTCATCCAGAATCACCAGGCTGCGCGGCGTCGCGTGGTGCAGAATATTGGCCGTCTCCACCATCTCCACCATAAAGGTACTTTGCCCCGTCGCCAGATCATCCTGAGCGCCAATGCGCGTAAAGATGCGATCAACCAGCCCAATGTTCGCAGACTCGGCTGGCACAAAACTGCCGATTTGCGCCAGCAATACGATCAGCGCCACCTGGCGCAGATACGTTGATTTTCCGGCCATATTGGGGCCAGTCAGCAGCAGAATCTGAGCCTCGTCTTGAGAGAGGTGGGCGTCATTGGGGATAAATGGCGTATCGGCCTGGGCTTGCTCAACTACTGGATGACGGCCTGCCACCACATGAATAGTCGTCCCTGTATTGACCTGCGGGCGGCAGTAATTCCAGCGCGCGGCCACATTCGCCAGGCTCAGATAGACATCCAACTCCGCCAATGATCGGGCCGTCTTCAGGATACGCTCGGCATGATGGATGGCAAGATCAGCCCGAAGCTGAATAAACAGTTCCTGTTCCAGTTTGGCGCTTTTCTCCTGCGCGTTCAGGATCAGCGCCTCATATTCCTTCAGGTCCGGCGTAATAAAACGCTCGCCCGTCGTCAGCGTCTGCTTACGGATATAATCTTGCGGCACACGGCCCAGTTGGGAGTTCGTGACTTCAAGATAATAGCCAAATACCTTGTTATAGCTGACTTTCAGATTGCTAATGCCGGTACGCTCGCGCTCGCGCTGCTCCAGATCAGCCATCCATTGCCGGGCATCCTGCGAAGTTGATCGCAGCATATCCAACTCTTCATGATAGCCCGCGCGAATCAGCCCACCCTCGGTCATACTAGCTGGTGGCTCAGGCGCTAACGCAGCCATAATCAGAGCTTCTGCTTCAGCAACCGGATCAAGCGCCGCCAGGCGAGCGCATAATGGCCCTTGCGAGCTATCTTCTGATGCATGAATCATAGTGGCCTTGCCGGAAGAATCAAAGAGCGCGAGGCCGGTCTGTAACTCCGCAACGCTCCGCAATCCAGCGGCAAGATTCGCCAGATCGCGCGGCGTAGCAATTCGTTGAATTGCTCGATTTGCCAGGCGCTCCAGATCACCAATGCGGTCAAGAAAGCTGCCCAGGCGTGTGCGCAGCGGCGCGTCATGGGCTGCTGCCTCCACCGCATCCAGGCGAGCGTTCAGTTCCCCTTCCTCCAACAGCGGCTGACTAAGCCAGCGGCGCAGCAGCCGCCCGCCCATCGGCGTCTGTGTCTGATCCAACACCCAGAGCAGCGACCCCTGTTCGCCGCCTCCGCGCCCACTATGAAAGAGTTCCAGATTCCGCCTGGTATGGGGGTCCAATACCATAAAGCCTGAAGTGCTGTAGGTCTCAAGCGCGGTCAGATGAGCCAGCACGCCGCGCTGGGTCTCTTCAATGTATGAGAGCAGCGCCCCGGCGGCGCAGATCGCCAACGGGAGGTGAGCGCAGCCAAAGCCTTCGAGCGAAGCAACCGCAAAATGCGCCAGTAAACGCGCGCGGGCCTGCTCTTCCTGAAAAAAGCGCGTAGCAGAAGGTGTAATGTGACGCACAGCCTCCCGAAGCGGCTCAACCCAGCGAGGCAAACCATCGTCAGCTCCCTCTTCTTCTGGCAGCGGCTCTCTGCCGTCCTGGTGGTGATCTTTCCCGGCCCAGGATGCCTGCCTGGAATACGCTCGGCGGCGCGAGCGATGCAGCAGCGGAGCTAGCTGGCGGCTGCCCGATGCCTCAACGAGTAATTCAGATGGCCCGATCCGCGCTAGTTCTTCTTGCAACGCCGCTTCCGGGTCTGCCGCCGCCAGTTGAGTCGTGGCAAACTCGCCAGTCGTAATATCCACATAAGCAATACCAGCAGCCCCCTTCCCAATGACGGCGGCTGCCAGGAAGTTATTGCGCTTGGCTGCCAGCATAGCCGGGTCAACTACTGTGCCTGGCGTCACCATGCGCACCACCTCGCGCTCCACCAGACCCTTTGCAAGCGCGGGATCGCTCATTTGCTCGCAGACCGCGACACGATACCCTTTGTTCACCAACCGCGCAATATAGCCGTCAACCGCCTGGTGTGGCACACCAGCCATCGGGGCGCGCTCACCCCGTCCAAAGTCACGCCTGGTCAGCACAATCTCTAATTCGCGTGAGGCGATCTGGGCATCTTCGTCGAAAAGTTCGTAAAAATCCCCCATGCGAAACAAGAGAATGGCATCAGGATACTTGTGCTTGATCTGCAAATATTGCGCACGAACGGGGCTATGAACGGGCGAATTATCTGTCAATTCGTTGCTCAGCCTCCCAACCAACAGCAAAATACACAGCGATATGCTCTACCAGCGAGAACACCCGCACTGCTAGCATACGCAAGTCCATTCTAGCATTGCCCCTGATGCAGAGCAAGCCAGAAAATGACCTGAGCGTCGCATACACCCCATCCTGGCTATGATACAATGGCTAGAGGGAAAATGATGACCAGGGGAAAGGTCTCTCCGTTAACGTGAGGATGTGCAATGCGTTGTCCGGTGTGTGGCACTCAAAACCCAGCAGGCGCCAAATTCTGTAATGAATGTGGCGCTCGCCTGCTATCAATCATATGCCCATCATGTGGAGCAATCAATTCCCCAAATGCAAAGTTTTGCAACGAATGCGGCATGCTCCTGGCATCTCCCGCAGAAGATGCGCCGCCGCCGACAACGCAGACGGGGCTTCAAGGGACACCCCCTGAACAGCGTGTCTCGGCACGTGGGCAAGCTGAAACCGCGCCCGCCGCCCCTAATCTCAACCCGCCCTCGGATACACCAGCGCCTTCTGTCCTTTCAAGAGAAGTTGGCGAAGCAGAAAACCTATTAGCCTCGCTTGATAGCGAAGAGCGGCGGGTTGTCACCATCCTCTTTGCCGACATGACTGGTTCTACCGCGCTGGCTGATCGCATGGACCCAGAGGAAGTGCGTCTGCTGATGGCTGGATACTTTGCGGCGATGGCTCAGGCCATCCACCGTCATGGTGGTACCATCGAAAAGTTTATCGGCGATGCCGTGATGGCAATTTTTGGGATGCCAGTTGCCCACGAAGATGATCCAGAGCGGGCAGTTCGGGCCGGCCTGGAGATGCTCAACGCGCTCAGGCGCTTTAACGAGCAGCGGCTGGCTGAAGACCCCCAGGCGGCGCCTGTGCAGATTCGCATCGGCATTAGCACGGGCGAGGTCGTCGCTGCCAGCGGAGCGGGCGATGGCGGGCAGTTTTTAATTACGGGCGACGCCGTGAACGTTGCCGCGCGCTTCCAGCAGCAGGCCCAACCAGGAACCATCCTGGTCGGCGGGCGCACCTACCGCAGCACACACGGAGCGATTGTCTATCAACCGCTCAGCCCGATACAGGTGAAGGGAAAGCCAAAACCGCTGCGCGTCTGGCAAGCTATCGAGGCGGTTGAAGATCAGGCAGCCCCTCCGACTCAACATCTGCGCGGCATCGAAGGATTGCCATCACCGTTCATTGGCCGCGCGCCGGAACTGGCGCTGCTGGATGCGGTCTATGAGCGAGTGATCGGCGAGCGGCGGCCTCACCTGATCACCCTGCTGGGCGTGCCTGGGGTGGGCAAATCGCGTCTGGTGCGCGAATGGATACAGCGACTCCGCCAACAGCATACAGGCGAAAGCGCCACGCAGACGGATGACGGCCCCTTCCCACAGATACCGCTCTTTCTGGAAGGGCGCTGTCCACCCTACGGGGCAGGCATTACGTACTGGCCCCTTGCGGAGATTCTGCGCTCCTATGCCGGATTCGTTGACGATGATACATCGCAGCGAGCCAGGGAGCGCCTGCTTCAGAAGGTGCAGGAAGTGCTTGATGGCAGCCACCAAAGCGAGGTTATTCCCTCACTCGTTCGCCAGCTTGGATTCACCATCGGCCTGGGGGCAGAACAGGGAGAAATGGTTCGGCCATCGGCTGATTCCAATGAGCAGCGTGAAAATCTCTTCCGCGCCTGGCGTATCTTCTTTGAATCACTGGCGCGCCGCCAGCCGCTCCTTATCTTAATTGACGATATTCACTGGGCTAATGAAGCCCTGCTCGACCTGCTGGAGTACCTTACGCAGCGGGTGAGCAATGCTCCGCTCTTGTTCCTCTGTCCTGCTCGTCTGGACTTACTAGAAAAACGGCCTGGCTGGGGGGGCGGCAAACGTAACTTTACGACCATTACCCTGGAGCCACTCTCATCAGAACAAAGCCATGAATTGATTGACGCCCTGCTGGCGCCCGATGGCTTGCCTCCGGCGCTGCGCAATAGCATCCTGGCAAAAGCGGAGGGCAATCCCTTCTTTGTTGAGGAAATTGTCCGCATGCTGATTGACCTTGGCATCCTGATACGTAAAAGTGATCGCTGGCAAACTGTGAATCAAGACCCCGGCAAGACCTTCAGCGACCTGCTTTCATTTAGCATCCCCGATTCTATTCAGGGTGTCCTGGCCGCGCGCATTGATCTGCTCCCGCCAACTGAAAAGCGCGTGCTGCAACACGCTGCCCTCGCTGGTCGAACGTTTTGGAAAGGCGCGCTGGCTAATCTGTCCCAGGAGATCAGCCCGGAGGCGCTCGATCTGGCTCTGGAGAGCCTGGTTCGCAAAGATTTCATCGGGGAGAACGAGCGCCCTACTGGAATACTCATCGAGAGAGATGTGCAATACAGCTTCAATCATGTGCTGGTCCGCGATGTTGCCTATGCGAGCGTCCCGCGTACCCGGCGCGCGCGCGAGCATGCCCGCATGGCCGAATGGCTGGAACGCATAGCTGCCGGTCGTATTGAGGGGTTCATCGAGCTATTAGCCTATCATTACCATCAAGCTATTGTCGCCTGGTCCCAGACAACCTCCGGGCAGGCGCTGGCGCGTCGCCCTGCTCGCGCACAAGCCCAGGCCGACCTGCGCCAGAAAGCCATCGGCTATCTCATCCAGGCTGGCAATGAGGCGCTGGGCAAATACGCAGCCAATCAAGCGGCACGCCACTACATCGCAGCCCTCGATCTCTTGAACGGCATTGCAAGCGATCCCTCGCTGCGGCCACACCTCTATGAGCGGCTTGCCAGAGCATACTTTGTCCTTTCAGATGGAGATTCATGCTGGGAACAGTATCAGCACGCCCTCGACGCATTACAAGACGCCTCCGCGCTGGAGCGTGCGCATCTCTACCAGCACCTCACGATGCTCGGCACCCGCTGGCGCAGTTGGTTCAAGCAACCACCTGATTTGGGTTTGATTCGCACGTATCTCGATGAGGGACTGGCCCTACTCAAAGACCAGCCTGAGATCATGGAAATGGCGCTGCTGCTCGCCAGCGAAGCCTTCTGGTATATGCAAGCCTATTTCAGCCAGCAGCTTGACGAAAGCGCGATG
Organism: Ktedonobacterales bacterium; assembly: GCA_036557285.1. Lineage (NCBI taxonomy): Bacteria > Bacillati > Chloroflexota > Ktedonobacteria > Ktedonobacterales > Ktedonobacterales bacterium. The sequence goes on along the minus strand of DATBHW010000064.1, from coordinate 23,651 downwards.
GAGCGCGCCATAGCCAGCGCGGAACGCGCTGCAAGCATCGCCGAACGGCTGAATCATCCTGTCTATCTCTCTGAAGTCCTCGACGCGCTTTCCAATGTCTACGGCAATATGAGCGATTACCGCGCGTTTCTGGAGGTGCAGAAGCGGCGACTGGCGCTAGTTGATCGTATCAAAGACCGCGCAGAAGTCTATGATATTTACTTCACCGCCAGCAGAGCGTATTTGCAGCTTTCTGATTATCCTCAAGCACTGTACTGGGCAGACGCCGCATTGAAGGTTGCCGAATCCATGAACAGCCGCCGCAAACTCTGTGGCATGTTGGGCAACAAAGTTCTTATTTATTATCAGTGGGATCAATGGGCCGAAGTGCTCTATTGGGGCGAGCGACTGGCAACCCTTTGTGAGCAATATGATTTGTTGAGCCAGAGTTGGCCCGCTCCCTACGGCATTATGGCGCTGGCAATTGTCTATTACGGCGTCGGCCAGGATGAGCGAGGGGACTATTATGCAAATATGGCTGAGCAGGCTGCTCCTGAAACCGAACTGAGCCACGAATTCATCAGCGGGCAGCTTCGGATCGCCCAGCAGCGGCTCGAAGAGGCTCGTGTCATCTTCCAGCGGCTTTCAACACATTATTCAGCCATTGAGCGCCCGCAGATTCAATGGCGGCTGGTAGAATTGGCTGCTCTCCTCGGCGATGAGGCGCGCTATAGTGAACTGGCGCCCACTGCGCTGGCATTGATGGAACGCTCTGGCAACCGTAAAGGATGGGCAGGCTTGATCCGTACACGTGGCATGATAAACTCGAAGCGAGGAATGTTCAGCGAGGCAACCGAAGACTTCCATATCGCCCTTCATTGTTACCGCCAGATTGGCACACGTTGGGAGGAAGGGCTGACCCTGGAAGCCCTGGCTACCCATCTGAGCCAGAGCCAGGCCATTGACCAACGCCAGGAAGCGTCCGATCTCTTTCATGCAGCCCTGACAACGTATGAGGAATTACATGCAGCGCCCGCCGCGCTGCGCGTGCGCAATATATTGGATAGAGCCGGGACCAGGGCTGTCCACGAAACAAATCCATACCCATGATACCAATACCGCTCTCATTCTCTAAACACAAATTCTGCCACCTCTGCGGCAGTTCGCTGATGCTGGGATACACCGAGTATAGTACTGGCCTGGTAGTGTGTCCTCAGTGCGAACACAGCGCCCCTCGCTGCACATCCTGCCAGCAACCGGCACGCGAATTAGCGCCAATCGATCAACATCGGCTCTGCAAGCACTGCCTTGGCACACTACCCCGCTGCGCCGCGTGTCATAAACCGATTATCGGCCAATTTTATCGCTTTGGCGACTCGCCCAAACCCTACTGCGTCTCCTGTTCCCAGGAGCGCCCTGCCTGTCATATTTGTGGAGCGCCACTTGGCCCTGACGGGCGCCAGCTTCCTGGCGGGCAATATCGCTGCGGTGAGTGCGCCCAAACGATGGTGCTGGACGATCAAACCGTCCAGGCGCTTTATCAGATGGTCATCCAGCAGTCCAGGGCAATATTCGATAGAGATGTCAAGCACATCCCCGTCCTGCGCATAGTTGAACCCAGGGAACTGGCAATCGCTCGCCGACGCCATGAGCGTCTGACGCCAACCATCGGGGCCACCCGGCAGCATATCCTGGGCTTCTTTGAGCAGCAAGGCCAGGCGCGCACGATCTATATCGAACGGGGTTTGCCTCGTGCAACGTTGATTGGCACGTTGGCTCATGAATATGCCCATGCCTGGCAGGCAGATCACGCGCCCCAGAAACAAAGTATGCTCCAGCGTGAAGGCTTTGCCGAGTGGTTGTCTCACCGCCTCCTCGTCACCCTGGGCCATACGCGCGAGGCAGCGCGAGCTACCCGGCGCGAAGATGACTATGGGCGCGGGCTGCGCCACTTTATCTCCCTGGAACAACGGCATGGACGCCAGAAAGTTTTCGCAGAGGCCAGCAGCGCATAGAAAACGTAACCGCTTCTCTCCAAGACGAAAAACGAAAGCACCTGATAGGGCAAGGCTCACTCAAAAACTTGACAGAGCGGGATATGGATGCTATACTGACTATAGTTCCAGAGGATAATAGGCGCCGCTGGAGCCTTATACAGAGCTTTCGTTGCTGGAAGCCTGTATAACAGGGTTTTTAACCCCTACCGTGAGTTGCGCGGGAAGTAACGCCTGTGGACAGAACCAAACCTCTCTCCTGAGGCCGCTCTGGATGAAGCAGGAACTGGCTGCCAACAAGTTTCTTCTTGCTGGCGAATGTCAGGCAACGGGACAGCAACAAGGCTAGGGTTAGGCAAGCCTTGCATTGGAACTAGGAAAGGAGTATCGCCTATGTTCCCAATGAAAAAGCCAATTCGCCTCCTGGGGATGGTATTTCAAATCGACTAAGCGCGCCCGTGAAGGCGGGCTATCCAGTCCCTGTGCTGGTACTGCTCCAAAGCCTTCCCCCGCTGTGGCCTGAAAAGTAATATGCGCCGCAGGATGACGAAGACAGAACGTGACTGGCGCGAACCAGAGACAGGGAAGAGCAGGTGATTACACCTGGCTCACGTGATAAGCAGCAAAGTGAAGTATAAAGGCTCGAACCGATGGTTCGAGCCTGTTCGTTTAGTTGAGACGTTCGCATCTACTCAAGCAAGCGGGTTTGCCTACTCTTCCAGGGTCAGCATCGCCATAAAGGCTTCTTGTGGAATCTCCACATTCCCCACGCGCTTCATCCGCTTCTTGCCCTCTTTCTGCTTCTCCAACAGTTTGCGCTTGCGCGTCACATCACCGCCATAACACTTTGCCAGCACATTTTTACGCAGCGCCTTTACCGTCTCGCGCGCAATCACTCGCTGGCCGATAGCTGCCTGAATAGGCACCTCAAATAGCTGGCGGGGGATCACCTCGCGCAAGCGTTCCACCAAAGCGCGCCCAATGTTATACGCTTTATCCCGATGTGTAATCAGCGAAAGCGCGTCCACCGGCTCTCCCGCAACCAGCAGATCAAGCTTGACCAGATCAGCCTCTCGATAGCTCGCAAAGCTGTAATCCAGCGAAGCATACCCTTGCGTGCGCGATTTGAGTTGATCGTAGAAATCAATAATCAACTCAGCCAGCGGCATATGATAGGTAAGATGCACCCGATCTTCCTCGATATACTTCATATCTCTGAAAGCGCCCCTCCGAGTCGTCACCAGGTCCATCAAAGCGCCAATATAGCGGCTCGGTGAGAAAATGCTGATGTCCATCCAGGGTTCCTCGATTTTCAGCATCTCGCCCATCGGCGGCAAATCCGCCGGATTGTCAACGGGAAGCACAGAGCCATCCTGTCTGGTCACAAGATATTCCACACTGGGGGCTGTCGCCAGGATGCTCAGATCATACTCGCGCTCCAGACGCTCCTGAACGATCTCCATATGCAGCAGCCCCAAAAAGCCGCAGCGAAAGCCAAACCCCAGCGCCACCGAATTCTCCGGCTCATAGACCAGGGAAGCATCATTCAGCTTCAAGCGATCCAACGCATCACGCAGCAAGGGGTAGTCGTTGCCCTCCACAGGGTACAAGCCCGCAAAGACCATTGGTTTTGCCGGGCGATAGCCTGGCAGCGGTTCCCTGGCGGGCCTGGCCGCCAGGGAAATCGTATCCCCCACCTGGCAATCCTTCACATTCTTAAAGCCTGTGGCAACATAGCCAACCTCACCTGCGCCGAGTGCATCGGTGGCCGCAAGATGCGGGTTGAAATAGCCAACCTCCAGCGCCTCTGCCGTACTGCCTGTCGCCATCATCAGAAGGCGCTCTCCAGATCGAATCTCCCCATCGATCAGACGTACATAAGCAATAACGCCCTTATAGGCGTCATAATGGGAATCAAAAACCAGCGCGCGCAGCGGCTGCCCAACATCTCCCTTCGGCGAAGGGATGCGCTGTACAATGGCTTCCAGAATCTCTCTGGTTCCAACGCCCTCTTTGGCCGAAGCCAGGATAATCTCGTCACGGGCGATGCCAATCACATCCTCAATTTCTTGCGAGACGCGCTCAGGCTCCGCGCTTGCCAGATCGATCTTATTGACCACCGGAATAATGGTTAGATCGGCTTCCATTGCCAGATAGAGGTTGGCAAGCGTCTGCGCCTCGATGCCCTGCGTGGCATCCACGACCAACAGTGCGCCCTCGCATGCAGCCAGGCTCCGCGAAACCTCATAGGTAAAGTCCACATGGCCCGGCGTATCAATCAGATTGAGTTCGTATTCCTGCCCATCCACCGCGCTATAGCGCATGCGCACCGCCTGGGCTTTGATCGTAATGCCCTTCTCACGTTCCAGGTCCATCTGATCAAGCACCTGCTCCGCCATCTCGCGTTTGGTCAGGGTGCCAGTATATTCTAGCAAACGATCAGCCAGCGTAGATTTCCCATGATCGATATGAGCAATAATGCAAAAATTGCGAATGTGCGCCTGTTCCATGCCTTCTCACCAAATGATCAGCAGGGACGACTAACCTGCCAGGCTGGCGGGTTAGTCGTCCCTAATAATGCCACCGCCCAGCACTTCATCTTCTGTTGGCCCGCCATAAAAGACCGCAGCCTGGCCGGGAGTAATCGCTCGCTGTGGCTGCGAAAGCGTAATCTGTGCTGTAGTGGCGCTCAGCGGCGTGATTACTGCCGGGATTTCGGACGCCTTGTAGCGCACTCGCACATTCGCCTCAAATGGCTCGCTGGGAACCTCGCCGCTTATATAATGCGCCTGATGCACCGTAAAAGTATCGCGCTCCAGATGCTTCGGGCCTCCGACAACCAGCGCGTTGCGAGCCGTATCCAACTTCAACACATGCAGCCGCTCCTGCAAATCCAGGCCCAACCCCCTCCGCTGACCAACCGTATAATAAGCCAGCCCTTGATGCGTTCCTATCTGCTGCCCGCTCACATCCAGAATCGGCCCCTGGCTGGGCGCCTTGGCTCCCGTACTTTCTGTGTAACGCTTCATAAAGCCCCGATAATCTCCCCCAGCCACGAAGCAGATTTCCTGGCTTTCAGCCTTGGCGGCTACTGGCAGGCCACGCTCCGCCGCCATTGCTCGCACTTCTGGCTTGGTGAAACCGCCAAGAGGGAAACAGGCATGCGCAAGCTGCTGCTGGTTCAAGACATGCAGCACATATGACTGATCCTTGGCCGGATCAACGCCCTTGCGCAGTCGCCGCTTGCCACTCACAGGGTCCGTTTCCACTCGCACGTAATGGCCCGTCGCCAGATACTCTGCGCCCAGCGCCAGCGCGCGCTCCAGTAGCAGAGTAAAGCGGATATGGCGGTTGCAATTCAGACAAGGGTTGGGTGTGCGCCCCTGGACGTATTCGTCATAGAAATAGTCAACAATCCGCTGCTTGAACTGCTGCTCCACATTCACCATATAGAAATTGATGTCCAGGAGCTGGCTGACACGGCGAGCGTCGCCCACTGATTCAAGCGAGCAGCACTTATTTTCGGCTACATGCTCCACCCCGTCATCAAGCTCCGCCGCAGGCTCCGACCAGAGGCGCAGCATAATGCCAATAACCTCATGGCCCTGCTCCTTGAGCAGCGCCGCAGCAACTGAACTATCAACACCGCCACTCATGGCGACCACAATTCTTGCCATCTTGGATACCTGCCTGAGTCTCCTCCCTGTGTTAAACTTTCTCAGATCATGGGGAAATGCTGCTAGCTGGTGAGGAAAAGCGAGCAGAAGAAAAGGCCAGCCCATCAAGAAAGCATAGCACACAGGGGCAGGCTTGTCAAATAACGCTGGTTGCTCTATCTTCTGCCAGAGCGCCTGAGCAGCCTTCTCGCTTGAGAGCCATCAGATCAAAAAACGCCGCCATCCACGCTTGCGCCGCTGCCGCCAGAAATCCAGGGCTGCCTCATCCTGGCGCAGCCGCTCCTCAGCGGCTCGGCGGAAGGCTTCGTCCTGCTCAGGAACTGGAAAACGCGCCTCGCAGCTCTCGCAAACTGCGGCAGTCCAGGGATTCAGAGCGCCGCACCAGTTGCAACGCTTCTGCATCACTCCCTCTACCGGCGCCTGAGCAGCAGCCTCCATTCCTCCCAGGCTGCTCTCCTCATTCCCAGGCTCCAGAGTATCAGATGTATCACCTGACGTAGAATCCTGCCAGAGATTCGCATCCGGGGTGCTCTGCCAGATAGTGCCCTCCGCTGCCGATTCCACAAGAAGTTCACGACCACATATGCCACAAAACTGAGCCTCCGAAGCATTGGCGCCTCCACAGGCGCCACAGATGCGAATAGCCTCATGATTGCTCATCCAGAAACCCCCTTCGGAACCAGGCCCTACTCTTTAGCTCCCCTTCGGCGCTCTCCTGGTCGCTCATCGCTCACCAGAGCGGATTGATGACCAGGCCAGTAATGAGCTTGGGATAAAAGTACGTTGATTTCTGCGGCATGCGATCACCAGCCAGCGCCACATTACGAAGTTGTTCTACAGGGGTGGAACGCATAAGCGCCGCCAGTTGGGCAGATCCGCTGCGCACCGCCTGCGCTGCTTTCTCTGCATCGCGCGCATAACTCAAGAAGTTGCCCCCTGTGACCGCCTCAGCATTCAATCCAAGCGCCTCATCCAACACCAGCGTTTGCAAGATGGCAACATCCAGCTTTTGCCACCCAGCAGAGCGACCTGTCTCGGCCATCCTACGCAACGCTTCCGGCCCCGCCCGCACCCGGAACACCTCATCCTTCATCACCAGAATGAACGCCCCTGAACTATCCGCCGGAAGCTCCGCCAACGCCTGATCTGGCGAGGTATTTGCAGGCAATCGATCCATCGTAAAATAGCGGCTCAATCGCTCGATAAGGCCGGAGATTCGATCCGCCGGTAATGCCCTGACGAGGCGATGGGTAGGTAGAATGACCAGCCCAGGGTCTTCAAGGGCGATCAGTGACATCAACACAAAATTTGCGGCATCCTCCGGGTGCAGATCCTTGCGCATCTCACGCAGTTCTTCTTGATAGACCAGCGCAGTTTCATAGCGGTGATGCCCATCAGCAATAAAGAGTTTGCAACTGCCAAAAAAACGCCGCATCGCCGCGATCTGGTCAGGATCAGTGAGGGGCAGCAACGTATGATCCTCTCCAATCTCATCCGTAAACGCCACCTGGGGAGGCTGGTCAATCACGGACGCCAGCAGCCGCTGCATAGCGCCATCCGCGTCGTCATAAAGCGCCATTATGGGGCTTAAGTTTGCCGCGCAGGCGCGCAGGAGTTTCAGCCGATCACCCTTTGGCGATGCCATAGTATGCTCGTGTGGCAGCACCACTCCAGCGTTCCAGGGTTCCAGCCGGACCCGCGCAAGGACGCCTGTCCGCCAGTAATCTTTGTCTCCGATATAAAAATGCTGCTGGTAGAGGTAGAATGCTGGCTGCGCCTCCTGATATAGAACCCCCCGCATACGCCAATCGGCCAGGGCCGCAGCCGCGCGAGAATAGCGATTATTGAGCATGTCATCGTGGGCTTCATCTCGCCCCAGTTCCAGCCGGGTAATGTTATAAGGATGGCGCTCATAATAAGATGCTTGGGCTTCATGAGAAATAACATCATAGGGCGGTATCACCAGAGAAGCCAGTTTTGGCTGGAGATCAGGCGCATAGCGTATTCCAGGGAAAGGGCGTACATCAGCCATAGAAACCTCCTCACTCGATGCGGCAGCCAGACGCCAGGACAGAATAGATTGCTCCGTCAGTATACATTGAGATTGGATATTTTGCTCACCTTTGCCTCTATTCGACTGTCGAAAAGGCCCGCGCCATGCCTAATTTCCTATCGCAAGGGTACATACTTGGCACGCATGATATAATGTGCCAGAATAGGCGCAGGCTTCGGGAAGCCAACGCCTGTAGACACTACCCACCAGGCGCTACCTGCGATCACCATCCAAGGGGCGCGTCAGGCGCTTTTTCCATAGACCCAACAAAGGCATAGCTTGCATGCACGAAAAAACCACGCTGCGCAATGGCGTGCGCATTATCACCGCTGAGATGCCTCATGTGCGCTCAGCGAGTACCGCTCTCTTTTTTGGTGTTGGCTCGCGTTTTGAATCCGCTAAAGAAGCGGGCATATCACATTTCATCGAACATATGCTCTTCAAGGGCGCTGACCACTATCCAACCGCCCAGGCGATCTCCGAAGCCATCGAAGGCATTGGCGGCGTCTTCAATGGAGGCACAGGTAAAGAACTCACTGGCTACACAGCCAAGGTCAGCAGCGATCATTTTGTAGACGCGCTGGATGTACTGGTCAACATGGTGCGCTATCCTCTCTTTGAGGCGCAGGAGTTGGAAAAAGAACGGCGCGTGATTATCGAAGAACTCAATATGTATAAAGATAGCCCGCAGGAGTGGGTCCAGGTTCTCATTGATGAAACCATCTGGCCTGACCTCCCCCTGGGCCGGGATGAAGCGGGCATCAAAGAAACGGTGGAGCGCATCACGCGCAACCAGATGCGCGAATACCTGGCGGCGCACTATCTGCCCAATAATCTGGTGGTGAGTGTCGCAGGGAACGTATCGCATCAACAGGTTGTAGACGAAGTGGAGCGGCGCTTAGGCGAATGGGGGCCACGCGAGCTGCCGCGCTGGGAGCCATGCCTGGCGCCTCAAGATGTGCCGCGCGTTCGTTTAGAATATAAGCGCACAGAACAGGCAAACATCTGTCTGGCGACGCCAGGCGTCTCGCACAATGACCCGGCACGCTATACGCTGGCGCTGCTGAACGGCGTCCTGGCCGATGGCATGAGTTCGCGGCTCTTTCAGGAGATCCGCGAGCGTCAGGGTCTCGCCTATGATGTAAGCAGCGATGTTGAGAGCTATTATGAAACTGGCGCGCTGGTCATCTATGCCGGAGTTGATCCCGACCGGACAGAGGCAACTCTACGGGCCATCCTGGCAGAACTGGCGCGGCTGCGCGAAGAGCCAGTGCCCGCAGCAGAATTGCGCCGAATAAAAGAATACACCAAAGGGCGTATGGTATTGCGACTGGAGGAGACCCACCAGGTAGCCTCTGGTCTAGGAGGCGAAGAGATTCTGCGCAATTGTGTCACTGAAATTGACGAGGCGATTGCGCTGGTTGATGCAGTCACCGCAGAGGAGATACAGCAGCTTGCGCAACGCCTATTCCAAGAGTCCAGTCTGCGGTTGGCTATGGTTGGCCCTCTCAAAGACACCAGGCATTTTGATCGACTGTTGCACCTATAAGAGACAGCACTGGCAAAGCTGCTTTTCTCAGACCTGCGGGCGGGAGGATTCGGTATGGCCGAAACGATGCTGCTCGATACGCTGCGTCTTGCAGAAGACGACATTGGCGCGGGCCGTCCGGCAGATGCGCTGACGCGCTGCCATCATATCCTGGCCCATTACCCAGAGATGCTGGAAGCGCGACGTGTACTGGGCGAGGCATATCTGGCGCTGAGAAAAACGAAAGAAGCCTTTCAAGCGTTTGACCGGGTGCTGGTTAGCGACCCGGAAAACACGCTGGCCTATTGTGGGCGCGCCCTCATCAGCCAGCAACTTGGCGACTATGAATCCTCATTGGATTGCTACTATCAGGCATGCGAATTGAGCCTGGGCAACCGCCAGCTTCGATTGGAGTTTCGACGGCTGGCGGCGCAAGCTAATCAGCCGGATTTCATCCTTTCGCGGGTCGGGCTGGCGCGTCTCTATATGCGCGGCGATTTATTGGCTCATGCCATCCGCGAATGGGAGCAAGTGCTGCAAAGTGACCCGGAACGAGTTGATGCGCGCCTTGGCATGGCTGAAGCTCTCTGGCGCGACGGGCAATTCTCACAAGCTGCCGAGCACTGTAAACTTATCCTTGCAGCCATTCCCTCCTGCCTCAAAGCCTTGCTCTTGCTGGGCGAAATCGCCTATCGAACCGGAAAGAACGACGAAGCCGATCAGTATCTAGAACAGGCCCGACGCCTGGACCCGAACGGACACATGGCTCACGAACTTTTTGCTGACGCGCTCATCAACGATAAAGAGGTAGCAGACTTTATCCTGGCTCAGCCTGCACGCATCCCAGCGATGGAAGATCGCCTCAGCGAAGCGTCGCAGCCTGCGCTCTCCGCTCTGGAAGCTCTTCAGAAGGCGGTACGATCATCGGCCAGATCGCCCGACGCAGCAGCAAGCAGCGGAGCCTTCTCCAGCGAAGCATTTTCTTTCTCCTTCCTTGATACTACCACAGCCAGCAACGGCCCGCCGCTCCGCGAAGGAGAAAGTCTGGAGGAAATGCTGGCCGCGCTGATTGAGCGTCCGTCCAGCCCAGAAGCCCTCTCCACGCCGATGCTGACAGATGCGCAGACGCCAACAGATCAGGCCATTGATCGCCTCCAGGCGCTCTTGAACAGTTTCTCCCAATCTGAAGAGCAAACGACAGCCAGATCGGGCATCCCCGATCTGGCAAGCGGCGCCAGCCAGCAAGCGCCAGTTTCAGGGCCGCTCCCCACCAGCAGCGCCGAAGCGGCAACCGAAGATTTCGCTGAGGCTCTTTTCTGGCTTGATACCGCCAATCGCCAGACTGACGAAACCAGGGTATCCTCCCCCTCTGATACAGCCGATCTGGACACAGCCGTACCCAATGGCGCAGCGCAACCCACAGATGAGGATTTGGGCCTCGCTCCGGTGCAACCAGGAAGGAGCAAAGAGTGGGCCGATGAAGAAGACACCGAGGCTGGCTGGCTTCGCTGGCTCCAGGCACAGGGCGCTCGCCCGCTAGATGCCACAGACGACAGCGAAGAAGCTGGAGCGTTCGCAACCCTGTTCCCTCCAAACGATCAAGCAGAAACCCAACGCACCCTCCTGTGGGACGCGCCAGACGCAGAGTTCGCGCGCTCGCTCTGGCCGAGTGACACTGTTCCCCAGCGGGCTGTGCGCCTGACACCAGGCTCTTCTGGCAATGGAGAACCATCAGCGACGCAAGGTGAGGACGCTGAGGCGCTTGGAGGCATCTCCTCTGTCTCGCTGCGCCCACTCACATTGGAGGAATTGGAGCGCACCTTCAGCGCATCAGGGCTGACACATCTGGAAGGACCACTGGCGGCGCTAACAGATGCCAGCAGCGGCGAAACCTGGGGGCAAGAGATACCAGAGGGCAAGGTCTTCTCTATTGCCGAGAATGACTTTCCTGCGCGGCTGGAACTGGCCGAGCGCCAGCGCAAGACAGGCCGCCTGGACGAAGCGCTCGGCCATTATCGTGCTATCATGCGCGGCGCGCCCGAACTCATTGACAGCGTGATCGCCGGACTGCGCGCTGCGACCAGCGAAAACCCTGAGCAGGCGGCTGTCTATCGGCTGCTGGGCGACGCCTATACACGGCGAGGTAATTATATGGAAGCGCTCGAAGCATATAATCGTGGGCTGGCCGCCAGCAGAGGTCACTAGCCCAGCGGCAGACGTTCCAATCAAGGGGCTATCATGGAAACAATATTGCAGCGTATCGCAGAGGTCGAGGGCGTAATCCAGGCTATTCTCGTGGGCAAAGATGGGCTGGTCGTCGCCGGATCAGCGGATGGCAGCGAAGATGAGGAGGTACTTGGAGCAATGGCTGCAGCCTGCTTCAGCGCGATTACGCATTATAGCCAGGAGATTGGAACAGGCGAGATGCGCCAGGCCCTGATCCAATCAGCGCATGGCGCTCTGCACCTGACCGAGATAGAAGACCTGATCCTGGTGGTCAGTACGACGCCCCAGGTGAATCTGGGCCGCATTCGACTCGAAATGACACGCGCAGGTCAGCGTCTGGCCGAGCGTGTTGGCGCATACTAAAAGGAGCAACATGGAACGGACGTTAATTATTGTCAAGCCCGATGGCGTGCAGCGCGGTCTGATTGGTGAGGTGCTAGGCCGGTTCGAGCGTCGTGGGCTGAAATTGGTGGGCCTAAAACTAATGCGCATCTCGCGTGATCTCGCCGAGCGACACTACAGCGTGCATCAGGGCAAACCATTTTATGCCGGACTGGTTAATTACATTACTTCTGGCCCGGTGGTGGTGGGCGTACTGGAAGGGCCACGCGCCGTTGCCGTCACCCGCGCTACCGTTGGCGCTACCAACCCCGCTGAAGCGGCTCCTGGCACCATTCGGGGCGATCTGAGCATCGAGATCGGCTTCAACCTCATCCACGCCTCCGACGCTCCCGATACGGGAGTACGTGAAGTGGCGCTCTTCTTCCAGGAGAACGAACTCACCTCCTACACACGAGACATGGACCACTGGATTCATGAATAGCCGCTCTTCATCATCTCCCTCTACCATATTCGCTTGAAGAGGCTCATTTTTGCATGTAGTGCCGCCGTCCCTGGCGGCGAATCGTTGAGTGACCTGGAAGGCGGCTCTGCCAGCGGTATTCGCATCGAAGAAATCGTAATGCAGGAGTAAAGAACGACTTGAGGATGCGCAAAGCCAAAGGCCTGGCGCTTTTCAGGGGATGATAGTTCAGGGAAGAAGGATGACCGGAATGCCTTGAGGATTTGCTTGCTTCCCTGCAAGGGTACTGCTTACAAAGAACGCGCGCGCGCCTTCGTTTTCTGGGGGGGCCTGGGCTGATCTTCCGCAGACTTTCCCGCCAGACGCCAGCAAACAAAGCGACTATGCAGGCATTTATCCTGCTCTTCGCTGGTAACGGGCGGCGTATTTTGCATGCAGAAGACTTGATAGATCGGCTCGCCAGCGGCCAGATTATGTTCAGGGAACCAGCGCTCTCGATAGAACGGGCAGGCGTTTTTATGATGGCGCCAGTTTGGGCTTTTACCCGGATCTTCCTTCAAGGCGGCAGCCACGCTTCACTCCTTTGCTCCTTGGATCAACAGTGTAACGCCTCAGCGGCTTGCATGCCACAGTTACTCTATGAGTGTCAGCAGAAAATCTCTCGTTGTGTTATGCTACAGAGAGTAGGATGAAACCGCCCCACATCAGCGCGCAATAGTTGTGAGTATTATACCATACAACCCTGGGATGCTCCTTGCTTCAATGTGGCGTTCCCAGTACAGCCTTTCTATTCCAACGATTGGTTAGCTTGATGAAAGAACATTGGGATGCTCTTTCTCGTGAGGAAGAGCCTTTATTCAACGCCGCAAACTATCAGCCCGGCGGGCCACAACCAGTTCCCGCGCCAGACGCGGACCTGCCAACCTGGACGTTCCGAGATACGATGGTTGGCGCCCTGCTCACCCTCGTTCCCCTGCTTGCGCTGAACTCGCTGGCCCTGCTCCAATCATCAGCACAACCTGCCACAAATCAGCCACTCTCCCCCAGCGTGGACATCATTGACGCGCTTTTGACCTTTATCTTGCAGGCGCTGCTGGAAGGAGCTTTTTTGATCGCGCCCCTCTGGTTTGCCGTCTTCAAGCCGCGTCGCCTGGCACGCCAGCACGGCTTGGCAGTACCAGAACTCCGTGAAGGGCTGAGCGCCTTGGGGTTTCGCTCCTTCCGTCTCTGGCAGGGTATAGGCGCTCTTGCGCTCGGCGTGCTGGTCATTGTAGTGGCCGGTAATCTCTACGCGCTGATTGCTCAGGCGCTGCATATCACCGTCCAGACCAACGTTGACGAACTGCTGGCGCGGGCGAATAACGCGCCCTGGACAACCCTGGCAATTATCATTGGCGCCGTCATTGTCGCCCCATTCTGCGAGGAAATCTTCTTTCGTGGCTATTTCTTCCAGGGGCTACGCCTGCGCCTTTCGGTCTGGCTTGCTGTGGTCCTCAGCGCAGTCATTTTTGGCCTGACGCATGGCGATCCCGGTTCGCTCGTACTGCTCGTCGTGATCGGTCTGCTGCTGGCGATCTTCCGCTGGCGCACGCGCTCGCTCTGGCCGGGCATGGCTCTGCACATGGTCAACAATTTTCTGGGCGCGCTGATTATCTTTCAGGCGCTGCACTTCTGAGTTTTCGCTGGCGCCCCCAATACGCGCTCAGCGATAATCCACCAGCGCACTGGCAACATCTTCAGCCGTCAGCGCATCCAGTGGAATAGGCAACCCGGCCACGCGCAAACGATTCGCCAGCGCAATTACATCAGGAATCGCCAGGCGCAGCCTTTGTAAGCGATCCAGATCAGCAAAGACCTCCGCTGGGACGCCCTCCAGCGCCACGCGCCCGCCTTCCAAGACCACGATTCGATCTGCCAGCGCGGCCTCCTCAAGCAGATGCGTCACCTGCACAATCGTCAGCCCCTGCTCGCGGTTCAGACGGCGCAGCAAGCTCTGAATATCGTTACGAGCAACCGGGTCCAACAGGGCCGTGACCTCATCAGCCAGGATACAGGCTGGACGCAGCGCCAGCACTCCGGCAATTGCCAGCCGCTGCTTTTGCCCACCCGAAAGCCGATGGGGCGAAAGGTGGCGCTGTTCCTCCAGACCAACCATCACCAGCGCCTCGTTCACACGCTCCTCGATCTCGGCGCGCGACCAGCCTCGCGCCGCCAGCGCCCAGGCAACATCATCTTCGACGACAGTCGCCACGATCTGGTTATCGGGATTATAGAAGATCATGCCCACCATCTCGCGCACCCGGCGTTTGTTGGCCGGATCGCGTGTATCCAATCCATCAACCAGCACACGCCCCGTCTGCGGCAGCACCAGCGCGTTAAAATGGCGCGCCAGCGTAGATTTCCCGCTGCCATTATGCCCCAGCAGGGCCAGAAATTCGCCCTTGCGCACCCGTAAGCTTACATGGTCGAGCGCGAGCGGTGTGCCTGGCGCAGCCGTTGGATACTGATAGGTTACATCTTCCGCAACCAGGATGGCGTCGTCAGATGATGCTGACATACACACTACTCCCTCTGTTCCCAAATCCGATGGCTACATCAGCCACCCTCATATAAAAACCTCTGGCGATTCTGCTGAGCAAACAGGAATCACGCCGGTTCCAATTGTCTGTGCCGTCTGAACCGCAGCCGACCCAAGAGTCGGCTCGCTAACCTGAAAAGCCCGCGCACGAAGCGATCTACACGCGGCGACGGAAATGGCCGCACCTCAAAACCAAAGAGCCGCATCAACCCGTTGGCAATCAAATAATACACCACTACCGACCCAATTGACGCACACAATATTAGCCCATAGACGACCAGAGGCCAATAGGCAATCACCCAACCCTCAAGAGCAAAGAGTGCTGGCGAGAACTCTTGCCACAACCCGCCAAGGCCCAGATGGCTTGTAATAAACTCCGCCGCGCCGTTTGCCGCGTGGATGGTATTGACCCCCTCGGCCACCAGGCTAGAGAGCGGAACCGCCGCCAACCAGATCGTCGCCCAGAAAAACGCATAGAAAGCCACCGATGTAATCAGGCTGCCAGCGATCACAACGAACACTGGTCGCAGCCGTTTCTCCATCGCAAAACCCAGCGCCAGCCCCACCAGCCCACTCACCCCCATGCGCCAGCCATAATGCGGCCCGGTAATCACCCCAATCAGAAACGCGCCCACCACTACCGCCAGCAGCGTCGGTTTCAGACCCCGGCGCAGCATCAAGAGTACGAAAGGCATAGGAACCAGCAGCGAAAAGGCGATACCTGCTACCGGCAAGAAGATACGCACCAATTCCAGAATCACAGCCACATCGGCCAGCAACCCACCTTCTGCCAGCGACAGCGCGTCTACCCAGGGCGCTGGTTCGGGCGCCACCACCCTGGTTGTTTCGTCCTTTGGCTGCGTAGATTCGCGCTGCTCAACTCCAAACACGCGCTATCCCCTCCGCAAGACAGCAGCCAGCCCCGAAGCCACTGCCAGTCCTAGACAAACCCACCCTGGACCCGGTTGATTGAAGACCCCCAATACGACCCCGCCAGTCAATGAAAAAGCGAACATCACCATGTAGGACAGACGGTTCACACTGCGCTCCACGCGCCGCAGCGAACCCTGCAACGGTTCCATATCTACTGCCAGGCGCAGTTCGCCACGTTCTATCCGCGACATCACCTGTTCCGTCTGCCTGGGCAGGCTGACAAGTGAGCGCACCAGCGGAATAATATCCTCACGCGAGACGCCCAGCAATCCCGCGATTCCGCTGGCGGTACTGGCGCCGTTGTTGCTCGTCATAAAGGCACGCGCATAGGGCAGCGCAACCTCAGTGAAATTAAAGTCTGGTGCCAGACCCGTCGCTAATCCAGAGAGGATACCCATCATACGTCCGAAAAAGATAAACTGATAGGGCAGGCGGAACGGCTGATTATAGAGCAGTTCATCCGCTTCGCTAAAGACCTCGCCGGGGTCAACCTCTCGCGCCTCCGCCATCGTGCGCCCATAGAACTGGCCGAGCATCAAATCGGCAGCTTTCTCCAGCGCCCCCATATCCGCGCCAGGCCCGATAAACCCTAACTCATCCAGCCCCTCAATTAATCCGCGCGCGTCTTTCCCAGCCACCGACAGAAAACATTTGCGCAGCCCACGCTTGAGCGAACGGCTCACCGACCCCATCATCCCAAAATCCACAAACGCAATAATCGGCCCGCTTGGCCCTGGCTGCACAAACAGATTCCCAGGATGCGGGTCCGCGTGGAAGAATCCTTCCTCCAGAATCTGCTTAAAATAGCTGCTGATTGTCCTATCGGCAATCTGCTTGCGGTTCAGCCCTGCCGCTTCAATGGCAGGGTAGTTGCTGATCTTAATGCCATCAATCCATTCCAGCGTCAGCACCTGCCGCTTCGTATAATCCCAATAGATTTTGGGTACCTTCACCATTGGATTATCGGCAAAAAGCCGGGCAAAACGCTCCGCATTTCGCCCTTCGGCCACATAATCCAGTTCTTCGTAGACCGTTCGGCTGAACTCCCGATAGAGCGCCCACAGGTCAATAAACTTGATCGTATCACGCTTAATCCGCGTAATCACCCAGATCACAAACTTCAGCGCGCCCAGGTCTGCCTTGACCAGCCGGTAGATCTGTGGGCGCTGTACCTTCACCGCCACATCCTCCCCCCCGGGCAGTTTGGCGCGATGAACCTGACCCAATGAAGCCGCTGCTGTGGGTTTCTGCTCCACATACGCATAGAGTTCATTCAAGGGACGCCCAAATGTGCGCTCAATTGCATCCGCCACGTAGCGAAAGGGTACTGCTGTCACCTCGTCTTGCAGCAGTATGAGTTCATTCAGCGCCACCTGGGGCAGCAGATCGGCGCGCGCGCTCAAGAACTGCCCCAGCTTGATAAGCAGCCCGCCCAGGGCCAGCGCGGTTTCACGAAAAGAAACGGCGACCCGGCGCAGCGCTTCGGTGTTGGGCCGCGTCTCGCGGTCCCCGCGCTGGCGGGCTTTCAGCACGCGCCGCCGCTCACGATACATAATCCAGATCATCGTAAACAGCAGCCGGGAGACACGGTAAAAACGCCAGGCACGGTTGGCCCGGTTAAACACAGGTACTCTCACCTGGGGTTTCCCTTCTTAAAGTGAGGGCGCAGGCGCGCGCCCAACGGGCGCCAGAATGCAGACACTGGGTACCCGTCAGCGCCTTCAGCGGCGGGCGCGGGCGGCAGGCTACATCTCACGATTGTGCCGGTTCAGCAGGAACACGCTAAAATCAGCGACACTGGCAACTGCGCCCTCATCCAGCATATTCACAATCCGTTTCACCACCACCCGCCGCGCCTGCCCCGGTTGATCGGGCAGAGCAAAGCCAATCGCGCTGGTCATCGCAGGCTGGCGCTCGGCGCGAATCTCTTCGGCCACCAGTTCCAATAGATCGGCCACGCTCAGGTCCAGCGCCTCGGCCAGCTTTTCCAGCACCACAGCAGAAGGATACTTCTGCCCGCGCTCGACCTCGCCCACATACACCACCGAAAGATTGGCCTTATCCGCAATCTCTTTCAGCGTCAGACGCCGATCTTGCCGCTCGCGCCGGATAACCCGACCCATCATTTCTTGCAAGTTTGCCATGCAATCCCCCTGGCGAGATGCTCACAGCATATTCCGAAACAGCATTACGCTCAGAGCATTCGTTTTCCCTTGTACTATAAGCTAAAAGCGCTTATCTTGCAAATAGAGGACATCAATCGCGGATGGTTCACTCACTTTACGCAGAAAAAGCCATTCCGGTTGCTGAACATAGCTGAGCAGAGTGTGAGACGATACAGCATTGAAGAGCCACGCGCGCTGTATCGCCTGAAGAAAGGGAGAAGTACCTATGGCTCATTTGCCTTTGCCCATTGTCTATGAAGATCATCCTGCCGAGCAAGCTCGCTGGGAGTATCGCTGTCTTATCATTGACCCACAGCGCGAGACCATCCCACGCGAGGAGGAATTGAAAGAGCTAGGCGCGGAAGGCTGGGCGCTCAGCGCCATCCTCGACCAGAGCCGCTCGTCCTCACAGCCGTTCATCTACTTCTATTTTATCCGGCCAGTGCTAGACGCCTGACCAGGGCAGAAAGGAAGCGCATATGAGCGCCCCATTCCTGACTAACGTTTCCAACGTCTACGTACCAACCGTCATCGAGCAAAGTTCACGCGGCGAGCGCGCCTATGATATTTTCTCGCGGTTGCTGCGCGAGCGCATCATTATGGTCAACGGTCCGGTGGAAGAGGGGATGGCAAGCATCATCGTCGCCCAGCTTCTTTTCCTCGCCAGCGAAGACACCAACCGCGACATTCGCATGTATATCAACTCGCCGGGCGGCGTCGTTACGGCTGGCCTGGCAATCTACGACACTATGCGCCATATCCCGGCGCCCATCGCTACCACCTGTGTGGGTATGGCCGCCAGCTTTGGCACCATCCTGTTGATGGCGGGCGACAAAGGCAAGCGCTATTCCTTGCCACACGCGCGCATTCACCTGCACCAGCCACTCCTGCAAGGCGGAGGCATCACCGGCCAGGTCACGGATATTGATATTCACGCCCGCGAGATGCTGCATACCCGCGACGTGTTGAACGAAATCATTATGCGCCATACGGGCCAGTCCCTGGAGCGCATCCAGCGCGACACCGAACGCGACTTCTTCCTCAGCCCTGAGCAAGCTTGCGAGTATGGCATCATTGACGAAGTGTTACCTCTGGCAGAGAAAGGATTAGAGGAGGCATTGAGCCATTGAAACTCTTACTACTTGGCGGAACCGCCTTCCTGGGGCGGCATCTGGTCGAGGCCGCTCAGGCACGCGGCCATGAAGTTACCCTCTTCAATCGAGGGCAGCGCAATCCTGCCCTCTTCCCCGATCTGGAGAAGCTGCGCGGCAACCGCGACGGAGACCTGGCTGCTCTGCAAGACCGCCGCTGGGACGCAGTGATTGATACCTGCGGCTTTGTGCCACGCATCGTGCGCGCCTCGGCGGAACTGCTGGCCGATGCCGTCGATCACTATACCTTCATTTCCAGCATCTCGGTTTATTCTGATGTTAGCAAGCCGGGGGTAGATGAGAGCGGATTAGTCGGCACATTGCAGGATGAAACCGCCGAAGAGGTCACAAACGAAGCCTATGGACCGCTCAAAGCCCTGTGCGAACAGGCGGCAGAGCGAGCCATGCCTGGGCGGGTGCTGAACATTCGGCCAGGACTGATCGTCGGCCCGCATGACCCAACCGACCGCTTCACCTACTGGCCCCATCGCATCGCGCAGGGCGGCGATGTGCTGGCTCCAGGGAGTCCAGAGCGGCTGGTCCAATTCATTGACGCGCGCGACCTTGCCGAGTGGACCATTCGTCTGGTCGAAGCAAGGCAAACCGGCGTCTACAACGCCACCGGCCCCGACTATCCACTGACGATGGGGCAGGTGTTAGAGGAGTGCAAGCGCCAGAGCGGCAGCGACGCCCGTTTCGTATGGGCCAACGAGAAGCGTCTGCTTGAAGCTGGAGCATCTCCCTGGATGGAGGTGCCTTTGTGGATTCCCGAAAGCGATCCTGAGTCCGGCGGCTTTAGCGAGATCAACTGCGCCAAAGCCTTCTCGGCTGGTCTCACCTTCCGCCCGCTGGCCGAAACTGTGCGGGATACGCTCGCCTGGGACGCCACACGCCCTGCCGATGCAGAACGCCGCGCTGGCATCAAGCCGGAGCGCGAAGCGCACTACCTGCAAGCATGCCGGGACTAGAGCCTGATACGACCTTCCAAGGCAAGAACCGAGGAAACAATGACCACGAGTACCTATGATGACATTGCCCAGTGGTACGACTGGTGGGTCGGCGCCCACTCCATGCGTGATGACCCCTACTTTCCCGCCGTCGAAGCGCTCATGGGAGAGGTCTCCGGGCAACGTATCTGCGACTTGGCTTGCGGCCAGGGCAGAGTGGCGCGGCATCTGGCTGACCTGGGCGCGCGTGTGGTTGGCATCGACCTCTCGGCAAAGCTGCTGGCGATTGCTCACCGCCAGGAGGAAAGCGAGCCGCGCGGAATCGAGTACATTCACGCCGACGCTCGCAGCCTCGACGGCGAGACGCTCGGCTTGTTTGATGGTGTCGTATGTTTTATGGCCTTGATGGACATTCCAGACCTGGCCCCAACCCTGCACAGTGTTGCGCATCTACTCCAGCCCGGCGGCTGGTTTGTCTTTGCCATCCTGCACCCCTGCTTCCACACCGCGCAGTCCGGGGAGTTGGAAACGCCAGAGGGCGCGGTGCGCACCATTGGCCGCTACTTCGAGGAGAGCTATTGGCGCTCCGACACGCGAACAGGGCCGCCGGGCAAAGTCGGCGCGTACCACCGAACACTCTCAACCTATATCAACGCTCTCGCGGATGCCGGGTTGCATTTGCAACGGCTGAGCGAGCCGCGCAGGGCTGCCAACGTCAGCGATTCGCCAGCCCTTTCAGGGGGAAACAGATCGGTGTGGGGAGAGGTTCCTGCCATCCTGGTCGCAGCGTGCAAGAAGTCAGGCCAGGGGCATAACCCACTCTAAGCTAGCTGCTTCTAAGAACTGTTTGAAGCGAAAGGAATTCTTCCATGAAGGTTGCTGCTATCTACGACATTCACGGCAATCTCCCTGCATTGGAAGCCGTACTGGCAGAGATCGACCAGGCGGCGCCTGATCTGATCCTGGTAGGTGGCGATGTGGCTTCAGGCCCGATGCCCAGAGCCACCCTGGATCGGCTGATGGGCCTTGGGGAGCGCGCATGCTTCATTCGCGGCAACGCTGACCGCGAGCTTATCAATCAGTTTGACGGCGTTTTGCACGTTCAAGACACTTCTGAGACATTTCAAGCGATGACGGGCTGGGCAGCCCAACAGTTGGACCAGAGGCATCGGGATTTCCTGGCGAGTTTTGCCGAGCGAGCGATCCTGACCATTGATGGCCTGGGAGATGTGCTTTTCTGTCATGGTTCCCCGCGCAGCGATGAAGAGGTTCTCACGGTGGCTACGTCCGACCAGCGATTGCAAGCAGCGTTGACAGAAGTCGAGCAGGCAGTGGTGGTTTGTGGACACACCCACATGCAATTTGATCGCCAGTTCGGTAAAGTCAGGATTGTGAACGCTGGAAGCGTGGGGATGCCCTACGGCGATCCAGGCGCCTACTGGCTGTGGCTTGGTCCACAGGTGATGCTGCGGCAGACACGCTACGACTTCGAGTTTGCCGCTCGCTTGATTCGCGCCACTGAGTATCCCCAGGCGCAGGAGTTTGCCGATCACAATGTCCTCCAGCCGCCGACAGCGGCTGAGGCGATAGAGGTGTTTGAGCGGATGGCGGCCTCATAGAAATTAGCTCACAGCCGATGAGCGGGCAGACTCTTCAAGCGGCAGGCGCATAGCCTGTCAGTTCGACGTAGCCCTGCCCGCCAATGGGTCGTCCTGCCTCCTGCCCTTGAATAGCAACAGCGCCCTCCCAATAGGCCACACCTGTCGAGGCCGTCGTCACTAACTCTTGATCGCGCAGTTCTGGCGTCAGCGTCAGCGAGAGCTTGAGCGATTTGATTGCCACCCGCCAGCCAGAGGGATAGGTTGCGTGCGTCACCGGGCTGGTCCATGAACTTAGCGCCCGGCTGGTGAAATCGCCCCGGCTCAGCACGATCTCTTTGCCATCCGGGCCGACACGGGTCGCATAGGTGGCCTCGACCTTCCCCGATAGATCACGGAGAAAGTACAACATCAGTTCGGTATCATCCGCAAGCTGGATGCTGTACCAATCCCACCCGCCGCCAGCCAGCGACAAGAAATTGCCCCACTGATGGTCCATCCAGGCCAGACCCGTCACCTGCATAGTTGCTCCATGATCAACCACCGCGCCGCTCAGCAGCATGCGCGTCCGCGAGTAGTAGTACGAAAAGCCGTCCGGGCCAAGGGTAATCAGGCCATTGTCGCCATGCAGCACTGGCGGCTTGTTGGCCTGAAGATCAAGCTTCATCTGATAATCCGGCATACCAGCCTGAAGGTGGTCAAGTCCATCCAGCCCCTGCATGGTCCAGTCGCCCAGTGCCAGGTGGAAGCCATCGTTTGACGTTCCATTGGGGATAATCGCGCGCGGCTCCTGTATCAGACGCTGGTCATAGTGGAACGCGCCAGTGAACATATCCGAGATAGCGAAATGCGCCGCATAGACCGGCGCAAAATCGCCGCGCAGATTCTGAAAGATGACAAACTCAAAACCATATCGGTGGGTCGTGCCAGTGCTATCTTGTCCGGTAAAATGGCCGGTATAATACCACCATTCGGTCAGGTCACGGTGAGGCGCTTCATCTTGCGGAAAGCGCACCGGCGGAAAAGGCGTTGGCTGAGGCAGCAGTGGCACAGGGGGCAGACTCCCACCTGTGGCAATTGTTCCAGGCACACCGCAGCCTACCAGTGCCATCACCAGCAAGCTCAACGCCAGCAATAAGACACGCTTCTTGTTGGATGTACGAAATGTCATCGGGTTTCCCTCATCATTAGCGTGTCGTGCCGCGTTTTGCCTGTGCGGAGACCGTATCAAAAGACTCCTGAGCCGCTGGCAGCATACCGTCTGCGGGGTCATGGACGCGCGCGGGCAGCAGGCGCGCCAGCCAGTCCGGCAGCCACCAGTTCCACGATCCCAGAAGCCGCATCGTTGCGGGTACCAGCAGCCCGCGCACCAGCGTCGCATCCAACAATACCGCCAGCGCCATCCCTAACCCCAGCGCCTTGACCAGAATCATATCGGCGGAGACAAACGACAGGCTCACCACCACGACGATCAGCGCGGCGCTGGTCACGATGCGCCCGCTGCGTTCCAAACCAACCGCCACGCTGTAGCGGTTATCATGCGTCGCCTCCCAGCTTTCGCGCACCCGCGAGAGCAGAAAGACCTCGTAGTCCATCGAGAGGCCAAAGAGGGCGCAGAACATCAGAATCGGCGTAGACGCCTCCACGAAGCCGAGCGGCGTGAAGCGTAGGATGTTGCTCAGGTGGCCCTCCTGGAAGATGAAGACCAGCGCGCCGTAGCTCGCCAGGATAGACAGCAGGTTCATCAGAATTGCCTTCAGCGGTAGCACCAGCGAGCGGAACAGCAGCATCAGCACGACATAGGTGATGAGCGCGACCACCAGCAGCGCCAGTGGAAAGGCGCCGTAGAGCGTATTCACGTAGTCAATGATGCCCGCCGTGCCGCCGTCCACCAGCACATGCAGCCTACCCGGTGGCGGCGTGTTGCGGATCGCCTGCACCAGCGCCTCCGAGCGCGGGTCCAGCATGCCATACTTGCTCGTCACCTGGACCATCGTGATGCTAGTGCTACAGGCGGAAC